>DAOVDC010000041.1 GCA_030669695.1 Candidatus Bathyarchaeota archaeon | reverse complement strand
AGAGGATAACCCGGACCTCGCGCCAAGGTTTGGAACTTAAGAAATGGTTTTTGAAGGCGACGAAAATCATACCTTAGTTTTTCTTCAAGTTCTTCGATTTCTTCGTTTGTCTGAGCAAGCTTGCTTACCTCGTCTCTACTTTGAATCAACATGATTTTCTGTTGACTCTCATCTATGTTTTTCTCAAGAATGTTTCTTCTCAATTTCATTTTTTTCTTTTGTTCTTCAACTTCGTCTAACTTTTTTAAGGATTGAGAAAGTTTATCAACCATTAAAAACGAGTCTTCCACAATCTTGGCCTTTGTATACCCCTGCGATGAAAAAGAACGTAGTTTCTCAAGCGATTTCACAGTTTTTCCGAACGTGGCGTCAAATCTTCTGCGATCTACAATGAAGAACGGTGAAATTCGGGGGAACCACTTCGCTCTTTCCCTTCCAATCACTGCAAGCGCCTTTTCTAAATCATCACATGCCATCTGAAGGCTTTCTGATGAAATCAAATCGGGGAACTCAACATTGTCAATCGTTTCTATGGCATATTTAGCAAGTTTATTCAATATTTTAGCCCGCCGGTACGTTTTGCGACTGTTTTTCGACATCTCTATTTCGCTGTTTCGCATAAGTTTTTCACAAATCTCTCGAACATCGTCTAGCCTTTCCCTAACATTGTTGAGCAAAAGCGTTCCCTCCGTCTTAAGCGGCTCAACGATAGGGGTTGTTTCTTGCTCCAGCCATTCTTTAATGTCGTTTAATGGTATTTTAGTCTCAGCCATTGTAGCTGCTCCCATTAATTTAGTTGGGATTATCTGATTTTAATATTAATGAACAAGGCAAACTTATTTAATCTGTTGTTTTCGTAAACTTTTCGCAGATTGCATTAACTTTTTGCATGCATGCATCTACTGTTGCTCACAGGAAGATTGAAAGATTCTTATAGCCCGCTAACCTTAGAATTTCATAGGAGAAGTAACGATTTTTGAAATCTCGCATGTTCTCTACTGTGCAATGTAAGGGTTGTAGCTTCAAAGGTTCCACTTACTGTTGGCGTCAATGTCCATACAACATTTGGAAGAAAGAAATCTGGTGAGAAGGTGGCTGCATACGAAGCGCCATTAGTGGGAGAAGTTGCCTGTCCAATAAGAATGTGGACTCGAATCTACCCACTATAACCACTTTTTTTTAAAACAGCTTCTATCGCATCGCAAATCTCAATTTTCTGCCATTTACGAAGAGGCGGTTCATACTGAAACCTGTCGACGTGGATTCCACGGCGTTCTAAAGCTGCCGTGACAAGTTCATCACGACGTTGCTGACGTGAGCTCAAATGTAGTTTAGGAACACCTGTCTTCCCCACTGCTACACCGTCAATGAACACCGCATAATACGGTCTTATTTCAAGTGTGCCCCAAAACAAGTCAATCGTGGTTCCTGCTACGATATCTTTTTTCAAGTCAAAAACAAAGGGGTGCTGCCTCGTCAAGCCCCTGACGAGCTTACGACGACGCAGATCATAGAAGATGTCGATTTCAGCGTTACTCACTGAAACATTCATTCGTTCCTTGTAGCTCATGCATGCATGCAACCGTTTTGTGGATACTCCATGGCAGCTGGAGGCCGCAGATATCCCTGGAAATTGGTTGTTAACTGGATGCTTGGCTCCTCGAGAGATCTACGGAAATGGCGGTTAAGTGGATACGTCTTTTGCGATCGTAAATATGTTTTTGGCAATTGGCCCCATAGCCTCCAACAAGGTTTCCTTCATTATCTCTGGAATCTTATCAAACATCTCTTTGACTTCTTTTTAAAGGGCTTTGTGGGTTAGGTAGAGCTCCGTGAGAAATCGCAGAGTGTCAGTGTGACCATTCTATACATCGCATCGATATATCTCTTGTTAAGACCAGAGGTGAAAGCTTACTTTAAGAAGAAGCGTATTTCAGAGCGAGAAGAGGAGCTTTCAAAGAAAGAATACGAGAAGCCTGCTGAGGAGGAAGAATCCAAAGAGCTTTCAAAGGAAGAACATCAGGAACTCACTGAGAAAGAATATGAGAAGCTTACCAAAGAAGAGAAACACATGAAAAAAGAGTATGAACAGCTCATGGAAGAAGATTGATGGATGCGTCGCAAAAAAGGGGGAAATGCGGGAGATATCACCACCAACTATCTAATCTGTTGTTTATCTAAACGTTATAGATATAAGTTTACGCATTTCTGAGTAGCTACTCTTAAATAGTTAGTGGCTGTGTAAAAACTGTCGATAACCATGTGAGATGAAAACATGCGACGTTTTAATTCGAAAAAATTGGTTTTCATCGCAATCATGAGTGCCCTTGGAAATATCCTTGCTGGAATCTCGATTTATCTTGGTCCCATATACCCAGGAGTGGCGTTGGATCTTTCTCATGTAGCAACGTTTATTGCAGCCATTTACGGTGGGCCTGTCATAGGATTTCTTGTTGGACTTTTCGGTGGAATCTTTTCGGGTGTTTACTTCGGGCCGTTGGGGAATCTTTCATGGCTTGGCTTAATAGGATTACCTTTGGGAAAATCATTAACCGGACTCACCACAGCATCTTTTTACAGGCTCTTCAATGTAAAACAGAGGTCACGTCAGTCGATTCTCACACTGTTAATAGTATTTTTTTCTTACATTCCAGAATGTTTGTTCACCGTCTTCTTTTTCTTAAACATTATGCCTTATTTTCTAGGTCTTGGAGGTGGCTTAACCATGCTTTGGTTTATTGTACCTAAGGCCTGGGGGGAAATTACCCTTATGAGCTTTCTAATGGCTGCTCTGGTTGGAAACGAAGGCTTTAGCACTTTCATCGCTACCTCGCTTGCTAGCTACAAAACTAGATTGAAATCTTAATGCTAGAGAGCGGCTGCCATCTGGAACGCTATACAGGGAATAATGGACATCTATGTTTCTTTGATAATCGGAGTTATCATTTTGCGAAGGTTTCCTGAGATAATGAACAAATAACCAATCAGCGTGCATGCGAAGCTGAAAGTGATAGACTAGTTGGAATTATTTGACAACCTAGCTGCTTCCATGTATTCAGTGAATTGTAGATCATCCTTTTTTGGGAAATAAACAAAGGCTTGTCCAACTTTCTCGTAGAGTTGTTTCATTATCTGAATTTCAACAAGTTTGGCCCCATGGCCAAAAATTCGTTCAAGAGCGTTGGAAAACTCCACAATCCTGTTAGGGATCTCCGACCTTTTAATCTTGAAAGTTTTTTCCAGATAAAAGTAGATCGCCTGCTTCGGCGAATCTCCTAATGAAGACAGCCCCTCATCTACCGCTTCTAGCACAAGTTTGTTAAACTCACGGTTACACAGCGGTGACACTTCTTTGGCGCAGATTCTGATGTTAGTATCGCGTTGCAGGTCAGGTTTGCTGGATATTGAATGCAAACACGTTCTGTATATGTACCAGTTGGTCGTGAATTCACGTTTCATTAACTTTGCCTCTTCTTGTAGTTTTGTTGAACTGTTCATGTGTTCCACCCATATACATATCGTATCGCATGACTTAATATAGCAGTTATTTCACTGCCCGATATATATCAAAATTCGATATATGAACGTGCACATTCACTCAACCGTGTTCTATAGGATTGTGGAGATCGCAGGCATTGAACAAGATGTTGACATTGTCAAAAAAGAACTCGGAATTCTTGTTTTACAGCCCTATTGACTGTTTAAACACTTCTAAGTTGACGCTTCCGGCTTTAAAGGTGTTACCCGTTACAGTATTATTGATGATCAAGACTGCTGGAGCGAATAGATCCGGATCGATTCGACGAAAGTCGTAGTCAACTTTCTTGAAGATTTCAAAGAACGGTTTCCCATAGCTTTTCGAGGCTGAAGATGACGCTTTATTCACCAATTCTCTCAGCTTTTCATCATCGTCATAGCGTATGGTATAACAAGTCACACCTGCATACAAGATTGCGTCATTCGTTCTTCCCATAGCTTCAGCAAATTTAGGGTGTACCGGTGCAATAGGTGCGTATCCCCACGCGTGCATTATCAGTTTTGGGTCAAGCCCCAGTTTGGTTAACTTATGTATCCCTGTTTCTACGATTCTTCCAGAAATTTGTGTAGACCCACTTATGGTTGTTGTTGGAACCAAAATCAAGAATAAACGATCAGAAGTGACGCCGCATTGGCTAGAAACATAGGTTATTACACTTTCAGGCGGTTCCATGTTTGTTTCAAGCACAAGTGCCGTCGCATCAGCTTGGTCTCGGTAGTCTATTTTTTCATAAATTTCTCTAGGCTTCAAGGCCAACGCACGAGCGGGACCAGAACCTATGGCGCTGAATTTGTCCATATTGATGTGCCATCCGCCAAATTGAGATCCCAAAGTCGCTACCGCTGGGTGGTCGGTGCATACAAATATTGAAGGGACTTCAAGATCCTTATACTGCTTATAGAAAATCTCTGCGTGGCCGTAGCCGCCGAGGCATATCTCCGTTATAATTTGGCCAGCGAGGAATCCTCCTCTTGCTTTGATTCCGGCGTCAATTAAAGTTGTACCTGATTTTGTTTCTTTAACTGCAACTCCAAACCTTTCTGCGTCGTCGCAAAGTTTCTTTACGAGTGGCCATGCGGTGTGATTTACACTTAGTTGAGGTGCAGACATTTTTTTCACTCTAGATATTTTTCGTAAAATTTCAGATGTGGGTTTTGAATTTGCGAAACGAACAACTTTCCATTACCATCTTCAGATAAGTCGCCAACAAACTTGTAGAACGGCCCTTTAACAATTTCTCCGTTTACCTTGACTTTGGACTTAATGCTGTCAACTGTAAACGTAGGAAGAATTGAGGGTGTGTGGCCGCAAACAACGATTTTTCCTCCACTCATTTGAGCCCCAGTTCGTCCTTCCGAGTTTCCTTGAACAATTATTGTTCCGTTTCTCATGTGGACGCCCACAAACTGTCCAACGTTTCCATCTATTCTGATTAGTCCGCTTCTCATGAAACACCCAACTTCATTTCCAGCATTTCCCTGTATAATGATTTTTCCTCCATTCATTCCGCGGGTGCTTCCGCGATAGGCTGCTCCAATGTAATCGCCTGCATCTCCTTTGATTTGAATGATACCTTTTTTCATCATGCATCCGGTCCATGAACCTGTGCTACCCGCCACTACTATGGTGCCTCCTTGCATTTCTTCACCGAGGTGCATGCCTATGTCGCCGTCGATAATTATTTTACCTGTAGACATTTTAGCGCCGATCCTTCGGACCTTTCTGACATCTCCCAAAACCCGTATAGTCATTTCTTCTGACTGGTTCTTTGCATTATATTCTATTTTGAAAAGTTGGTCGAGAGTTCTCTTTTGATTTCCTTCCCAAATTTGCAGCTCAGCTATTTTGCTGACTGGTTTTTCAGCGAAAATGTCAGGTGTGATGCATTGGGCGTCTAGGGGAGCTTTGAATAAACGTTTCGGATAGAGCGTAATCATGAGTTCTAAACCTCAGCCTTAACCGAGATAGGCGCAGAAGCAGCTAAGAAGCTTTCAGGGATTGAATAGTTTTCGTATTCTACTGTCCAGTATTCTCGAAATCTTCGTTTCATATCATCTGCAACTTCTATCGGCGATGAAAGTTGTGGGTTGACCCAGAATGTTTTTCCACGAACCGACTTTACAATTTTTCCATCTTTCGCCACGATTTCACCGTTTTTGATCGTGTACGCAGAGTTTTCGAAAGCTTTGCGAACCGCTTTGTATTTTCTAGAAGGATCAACTAGCTCAGGATCTATGTTATATATAGCTATGTCAGCGTCTGCCCCGATTCCAAGATGTCCCTTCTGTGTTAGGCTTAAGGACTTTGCTTGACCAGCACGTGTGACTATGGCTATTTCATAAAAGCTATATTCTCGCTCAATGCTGGGGAGCAGACTCTTGTGTCTCGCTCGTTTATTGATTCTTTTCATTGTTATATCCCTTGCATTTCGGCTCATTAACCACGAAATTATTCGAGGGTAAGTGATGAATGGGGCAGCGTTTGGGTGATCGGTTGTTAAGTAGATTCTCCATGGGTCTTCGACCAAGAGACCGAGTTCAAGTCCGATTGACCATTGGGTGGCGTGGACATAGCTTTTGCGTCTGTACCTGAAAGGCACGATTCCAGAGCTTGTCTCGGTTTCCACGTCGTGGTTAACCCACTTGTTGCCGGTCAGGTGGTAGAGACCGTATTGAAATGGTCCATCCGCCGTCATCGTAGTTGTATCAGTGAAAACCACCTGCCCAAGATCAAGCGTTACATGACGGTGGTGATTCACGTATTTGGCGATTTCTTCAGCTCCTGACCTTAGCGTCCGCCAATCAGACCCTTTGTAAGCGCTAAACTGACAGTGAGTAATATGTATTGCTGGTTTATCCTCTAAGGCTAGATTTTCGACGCACTTCATCGTGTCCAAGGCTGTGGCATAGTTGCCAGCTTTTCCAAGATTGTTGGTGTGCACGTGAATCGTGTGAGGCATATGAAGGAGTTTGTTTACCTTGCATAAGCCACGAATAATCTCTTTCGGAGTGATGTTAAAACGTGGAACAGTGTCGTCAATGTTTCTGACGTTCTGTCCAAAACCCCAAGCTTCAAGCCCACCCGGGTTTACGATCTTTATGGCATAACCTTTCGTGGCAACCATTATCCAGGCTACGTGAGCTGCACATTCCTTGATCATTCCGTCTCGAAG
>DAOVDC010000065.1 GCA_030669695.1 Candidatus Bathyarchaeota archaeon | reverse complement strand
ATCGGCATAACCAGTCTTTGTAGCTGTTGCAGTGATCGTTGCGTTGAGTTGTGTGAAGACTTGTGGAGCTGTGAAAACGACTGTGATGTTGCCGTTCGAATCGGTGATTCCGGTTTCTGCGGAGAGGTTTCCGCCACTATCAGACGACACCATAACCTCTGCGTCTACAACAGGCTGCCCATTATACGTGACATGGGTCGTAACCTGTGATATTGCTTCGGACTCAATTAAAGAGGGATCAGCAGCAACTTGAACTAAGAGAGGTGGTAGGACTACTAAATACTCGTGGTCAGAACCATCTGCGTAACCGTTTTTTGAAGCGGTTGCAGTTATTCTGATGTTAGTTATTTGAGTTACATTTGGTGGACTAAGCATTGTAACGAAATATCCAGTGGAATTTGTAAAGCCTGATGAAGGCACGAAACTTCCATGCATGCTCAATGCACAGTCTAACCTGCACGCACGTACTGAAAATAGGGTAATACGTGCATTTTCTACAGGGTTTGTTCCGTTTGTGGCATGGATTGTGATTGAGACTTGTTGAATATGGCCAACTGTGTAAGCGCTTGGGGTGATAGTGACGTCTAAAGATGTAAGGTTTTGAACACGTATCGTTACCACAGCAGCATTGTCACTTATAACACCGAAATCGTCCATTGCAGTGACGGTTGCGTTATAGGTTCCGAGTGAAGAATATTTGTGAACAAAAATTGACAGTGTCGTCCAATCGCTGTTACTTCCGTCTCCGAAATCGAAAAGGTATGTGTCAACACGTCTGTCGTCGCTTGAGTTTGTAGCGATAAATGTGACAATTTGATTTGGGGGAACCAATGTCTTATCTGTCAGAAGTCTTGCCGTGGGGCGTGTGTTGATGTAGCCTATTGGAGCGGTTAAAAAGAATATGAAGTCCAGATTAACTCCGTTGCCGCTCACGGGGTTGCCTTTTCCGTCTGGGTTTAACGATATGTGGTAGGGTCCGCTTTCGTGGCCCCAGTAGTTGTATTCTGCGTTAATGGTAGCGTTAAATGAGTCATCGGTATCCATGCCGTATTCATTGCCGTAAATGTCGTTGTAATAAGCTATGTGATCCTTTCCTCCTTTGTAAAGAATTCCGATAGTGTTGTATGAAATGGAGTTCCTAGTGATGTATGTGCTTGCTTGGCCTGAAATGCAGAATCCATTGTTGTTTGCGGAAAGAATGTTGTCTATAATAACGAGACCGCTGTAAGCATTTGCGTTGAGTTGTATTCCATTTTGCGTGTTAGACATTATAATATTATCTGTTATGCTTACTCCTGTGATTGAGTTTCCAGTTAAGAGTATGCCATTTCTATTTGAACTTATTGTATTATTTTGTATGGTAACTTGATTGGTACCAGTTATGTAGATACCGCTCTCAAGGTTATTGGCTATTTCATTGTATTTCACTTCTGCTGTGCTATCTACTATGGTGATTCCATTTTGAGAGTTATTGGCTATTTCACAGTTTTCGATTTTCACATTGCTGTTTTCTATGGTTGTGGCGTTTTTTGCGTATTGTATGATGCAGTATGTTAATGTGGACGGTTGAGTTCCGTTAAACTTGATTGTGATCCAATCTCCCGCTTTTGGTTGGTCTTTGTTTGAGGTAAACGCTATCGTATTGTTTTCTTCACCGATTGCAGAAAGACTTCCCTCCACATTTAGCGAAAAGTATCCTCCAAACCTTACTTCGACTCCAGGCTCTATTGTTAACGTGGCGGTTGGATAGACTGTTATGTTTTTGGACACCGTAAATGGGCTATCTGTCAGAGTCCAAACAATGTCTTGGATAATATCCCCTTCTACGTAAGTTGCACCTGCAGTAAAAAGGAACAGTCTGTCTGCGAATGCTAACGCACATATGGTTATGACTATTAAAAGACAGGATAGTTTTAGCTTTTCTTTCAAACGTTCACACATCCGAGGTTTAAAATCAAATTATCTTCTCGGAGATACTGAGTTTAAACATTATGAATTTGAAATAGAGTTTCACGATTAACTTGTTACATGGCTAGTTGTACTTGAGAAAGAACTGAATGTTTCCGTCATACCATTGCTTCAGGCTTTCAAAAGGAATCGTGTGTCTTGGAAAAAGATTCAGTTAGTTTACTCTTACTTTCTGTTTTTTCGATTTTGAGTGCTTTTGTTTGTTACGTTATTTGCGTGTGTCTCTCTCTTATAGGCCCCCCTATAATTTTTTAGTTTTTCACAGAGCTTGTTTTTCGTTTGTTTTTTGAAAATAAGCTTGAAAACGGTTTATCCCACGATAGGAATAGATGGGAATAGATGCAGAAAGATACAAAAAGATATAGAAAGATAGGAAAAGATACGAAAAGATAGGGAAAGATGGGAAAAGATGCAAATCGACGGCAGCCTTATTGGAGAATACTGGTTTTCCTGTGTTGCAAACGCGCACGTACTCCTCAACTACAGGGTCCCCTACCTAGGGGGAGCTGACTTTCTTCAGAATTCATCTTATTGAATTCAAGGTTTTTTAACCACTGAAGGGGGATATGCGCGGCAACCCTTCCTTTTTTCTTGATGTGTTTGTCACATGTTTTCCTTAAGCATCTTCGCTAGTCGCTGTATTCCTTCAACTATTTGTTGTTCCGATGCGTAAGAGAAATTGATCCTCATAGTGTTCTGTCCTTTGCCATTGCAGTGAAAAGCTGAGCCAACAACATAGGCAACTTTATTTCGAATAGCTTTGGGGAACAAATCGTTAGCACTCGTTTTCTTTGGTAATTCGATCCATAGGAACAATCCTCCTTTTGGCTTGGACCATTTTACTCCTTTAGGCATATGTTGTTTTAGGGCATTTAGCATAACCTCGAGTTTCCTGCTGTACAGTCTTCGGATTTTCTCGATTTGTCTTGACAACAGTCCGCGTCTCAGGTATTCTGCAACCAGAAGTTGTGTGTAGGTGGGCGAGCAGAGGTCCATGCCTTGCTTGGCTACTACCATTCGATCCATCCATTCAGCTGGAGCCATTATCCAAGCGATCCTTAGACCAGGACACAGTAGTTTGGAGAATGTGCCGAGTACTATGACTTGGTTTTGAGTGTCTAAGCTGTAGATGGCGGGAACATTTTTCCCTGCGTAGCGCAAGTCCCGATAAGGGCTGTCTTCAAGGATCGGAAACCCGTATTGATACGCTATTTGCAGAAGCTTCTTGCGCCTTTGCAAGGACATGGTGACGCCCGAAGGGTTCTGGAAATCCGGTACTACATAGATGAATTTTGGTTTCTTGTTTCTTTTCGCCAGCTTGGCCAACACTTTCTCCAGCAAATCCATCTTCATTCCCTCATCATCTTGGGGCACACCAATCATCTTGGCTCTGTAAGCGTTGAAGGCTTGCAAACCGCCAATGTAAGTGGGTAACTCCATTATTACGAAGTCGTTGGGATCTAGGAATACTCTGGAGACAATGTCCAGACCTTGCTGTGATCCAGCCGTGATCAGGATGTTCTCGGGCTTGATTGAGGCCTTTTCACAGCTCATCCATTTGGCAATCTCTTCGCGCAATGGGGCTTCCCCTTCAGTAGGTCCATACTGCAAGGCAATAGCCCCTTTCTCTCGCAGAAGCTGACACGAGATATCTTCCAGATCCTTTACGGGAAAAGTTTGAGGATCAGGAAAACCACCAGCAAAGGAGATTATATCTGGTCGCCGGGTTACTTTAAGAAGCTCTCGGATTTCAGAACGTTTCATGTTGAGAGCAGCTTTGGAGTAAAATGCTGTCAAGTCTTTAATCAAATTAACACCTTCTTCCCCAACGTTTATGGAAGTCTTTGCTTGTCCGTCAACATTAAACCGGGAGGATATAAGATTTCCGAGAGATGCGTGCTGTGAAATCCTAGGTGGGCCGGGAGAAATTTGAACCCTACCCACAGTAGAGATATCCCTGCAACGCCATTTTTTGTGTTCGAAAATCTTGGGTCACACTTTGCTTTTAGGGGAAAGAGTGGCTGAGAAAATTTGTGATTCAGGAGGAGCGCGGAAAACCCTGAGCTTTGACTGCACAATGCCTTAAACAGGTTTCTGATGCATATTTTATTATAGAAGAATTTTATAGAGAGAAAGGTAAATGATTAGGTTGATTCCCGCTGTATTGAAAGCGTTGGAGGCGGGCTAGAAGAGAAATGCCGTACATTAAAAAAATTGAGTTAAGAGGCTTCAAATCTTTTGGTCCGAAAACCGCTAGCATAACACTAGATAAAGGCTTCACGGTGCTCACTGGGCCAAACGGAAGCGGAAAAACCAATATTGTAGATGCGGTCTTATTCGGGTTGGGTGAACTGAGTGCTAGAAGACTGCGTGCCGAAAATTTTGCAAAACTCATTTTTCACGGTTCTCCTAATGCGGGTGTAGAAAAAGCGAAAGCTGCAAAAGTTGTTATTCAATTTGACAATAATGACCATCGCATACCAGTTGGCACCAGCACCGTAACCATTTCTCGTGAAGTGCGCAGGAATGGTCAAAGCGTTTATCGGCTCAACGGGAGGAGGATTTCAAGATTTCGCATAGTCGAAATGTTATCTATGGCTGGGATCAGCCCAACCGGACACAACATTATTGTGCAGGGAACAATCACGCGCATGGCTGAGGTCTCTCCTCATGAACGCAGAAGAATCATAGAGGACTTGGTTGGCATTGCTCAATACGACGTTGAAAAGGCTGAGGCCGAA
>DAOVDC010000028.1 GCA_030669695.1 Candidatus Bathyarchaeota archaeon | reverse complement strand
ATTGCGTGCATTCTTTGGCAGCCTTAATGATTTCTTCTATTTCCGGTATGTTCTTGAATTTCTTTCGTTCTGGGGCAATAGTCATCACGGTCTCAACTGCAACCTCTCCAACTTTCTCTGGGTCTAAAATGAGCACTCCAGAAACTTTTTCCTCCACCAGATCAGATATTATCTCCTTCGCTGGGCTTTTGGTTCTGTTCTCAAGTCCCAGACAGTTTTTCGGACTAGAGGCAATTACTGGTGCCTTGATTTTTTGGGCCTCGATCAATGCGTCTGCACGGATACATTGTTCGTCCACTACTATTAAATCGGGTATTCCGCTTCTGATATAACGTAATTGCCAAGATATGGGACCCACTATTTTAGCCAGGGAAGAACTGTACCTAGTGACATCGATGGCGGTGCAGCATATGCCCACAACCTCGACTTTGTTGTATATCCCCTTGTCTGTTAAGTAGTCAATTATCCCCACAGAGGACGGCACGTTATGACCGATGACCAAGATCACAGGTTTAGAGACATCTGCCACACCCCAGCCTATGTCAGTTAGGGGGGCCTCGGGATCCGCCTTCGGAAAACCATAGGCTGAAATTTGTACCATATCCGCAACCTCCATTCCAACCTGGTCTATCATCCCGGCATGGAGTACTTTAGACTCGAAATCTAGGTTGCTTCCCTCTTGACCCGTATGGCAGGCAGAAAGCAGGTGAGTGACTTCAGTTTCGCAGTAGTCCAATACTTCTTCTAGGTCGCCAAGAATCTTAGGTCTTATCCCAGTAACCAGTCGAGTTACTGGTGCTTCAATATCAACGCTTATCCCGCCCACGTCGATAGGACACCTTCGCCCAAACTTTTCTATCGAGTGCTCAAGCAGGTGTCTGGCGTGGCCAGTGTGGGTGGCGGCCCCTATGCAACATGCGAGCAAGACGATTCGGGCTTGCTGAGCTGCCATGTTTAGTCCGCAGGCTCCCCGCTTGTCTCCTGTTAGGTCACATTTTCCGAAGGTGCAGAGGCAGCAGACATCACAAAATGGAAGGTAAAAAGGCTTGTATCGCTGCAGGAGCTTGAAGTCCCACTCTCTTAAATCGGTTATAGACGGAAACGGGGTTGGACCAACAGGCTCAGCCCACGTTTCTTCAAAAATCCTACCAATAGACACCTCAAGATCCTTTACAACCGCAACGTCCGTCTTCAACTCCTTTACTTTCACAACCAAACCTTTTTTAGCCAATTGCATACACAACCTGGAAATCTTGAAGTTGTAAGAGTAGGTTCAACGTTATTTTAAGTTTTCTAAAATCTAAAAAAAGGAACCAGAAACATGAAAAGGAGTCAGTTGAAACGACGAATAATCATTGTACTAGAAGGTTTTTAAAAGAATCCACTATTGACCAAAAGAGACTATTGCTGCATAAGTTTCTTGCCCAGTTCCTCAATAGACCGAATTGCCTCAGACTGCTCATTTCTAAGCGGAGTTTCCCCCCGAGTTTCTGCCCTCAAAACTTGCTCGTCGAAGGGTATAAGATTGAACAGAAGCATGTTATTATTTTCAGCAAATTTTCTGATAGAATTGCCCTCAACTTCGTTGGCTACTTTATTTCCAACAAGAAAAATCTGTTTGATGCCAGCGTCTTCAGCCAATTCATAAATTCTTTTTGCGATTTCTAGCGATTTTACGACAGAATCTGCTACAACCAACATCGTATCTACATGTTTTGCGGTCCCTCTACCTAAATGCTCAATGCCCGCCTCCATGTCTACAACAACAGCTTCGTCACGTTCTACGATTAGATGACGAAGTAGAGCACGAATAACAGCGTTCGCGGGGCAAGTGCATCCAGAGCCCATCGACTTCACGGTGCCCATTACAATAAGGTTAACTCCATATGGTGTTTCAACTGAAAAATCGCGAACAACATCATCAACTGTGAAAGAAAGCTGATAGACGCCAGAAAACATTGTTCCAGTCTTCGACTCAATCAGCGGTTTATTTTCGGATATTGGTACTATTTCGCGTACTTGTTCTAAGGGAAGGCCTAGCGTTAAAGCTAGATTTGGAGAAGGATCTGCGTCGATAGCAATTGTTTTGAAGCCTTTCTTGGCGAAGGAATACGCTAAGGCTCCAGCAACTAAGGTTTTGCCTACTCCACCCTTCCCAGAGACAGCGATCTTCATAGGTGTTCCTTCAAGCTTCAATATTCAGTTTGCAGGGCTATCGGTTGTAGTTATTTTGATGAAGCAATGGTTAACCGTTCGGAACTCACGTCAATCTCCACAATTCTACAGTTTTCGAATGTTTTGGAAGCACCTAAGACATCCTTTACAAACACTTTGTCTGCTTCAACTTTTGCGTAGATTACGTCCTTATGAACGATTTCTTTTCCAAGAAAAACGGTAAACTCGCACATGTCAAATCAGTTCAAGCTAGGAGGAAGATTTGATATAAAGCTTGTGGCAATGCCAACAAATTGCCACAGCCTGCTACATCTAAGCATAAAAGCCGAAAACTGAACTGCTCAAACAATGAAGCAAAGCTACCACTTTCGGGAGCTTGAAGTCGAGCTGTGTGTGCTCTCCACAAAAAGAAAAAAGATTTATATGTGAAATTTCCTCTGTAGCAAGCTCTCGATTAGATGGGTGTGGAGATTGTCAGAAAGTACGTCTATAGACGTTTTATTGAAGGAAAGAAGGGTTTTTGATCCATCCGAGGAATTTGTTGAACAGACAAATGTCAAGAGATGGATGAACAAACAAGGAATCAAGAGTTACGATGAGTTGCTGGAAAAAGCAAAGGATCTAAAGTGGTTTTGGGGTGAAGTATCAAAAGACGTAGTGGAATGGTACAAACCATATCAAAAAGTCTTTGAATGGAATGAACCATACGCGAAATGGTTTATAGGAGCAAAATATAACATTGTACATGATGCATTAGATAAACATGTAAAAACCTACAGAAAAAACAAGGTCGCCTACATTTTTGAAGGAGAACCAGGTGACGTTAGAAAACTAACTTACCGCGATCTCTACGTTGAAGTCAACAAGCTTGCCAACGGTTTGAAAAGCATTGGGATCAAAAAAGGTGACCGTGTTGGAATCTATCTACCTATGATTCCTGAATTGCCGATCTCAATGTTAGCATGTGCAAAGATTGGAGCAATCCACACTGTTGTTTTTTCAGGTTTCAGTGTAGGAGGTCTGCAGAAGAGAATATCGGATGCCGAAGCAAAAGCATTGATTACTTGTGATGGCTTTTACAGACGCGGAAAGACTGTTCCATTAAAGAACCAAGTAGATGAAGCCCTTAGAGGCGCCCCTTCCGTTGAACACGTGATCGTCTATAGACGCTCTATGGAAGAAATCCAATGGAAAGAAGAAAGAGACCATTGGTGGCATGCTTTAACCGAAGGACAGTCAGCTGAATGTCCAACTGAAAAGTTGGACGCCAACGATACATTGTACATTTTATACACTTCTGGTACAACAGGAGAACCGAAAGGAGTGATAAGTGCCCATGGAGGATACGCTGTTGGTACAGCGCTTACACTAAAATGGGTTTTTGACATAAAGGATGAAGACATTTGGTGGTGCGCCGCAGACATAGGATGGGTCACTGGCCACAGTTACATCGTCTATGCTCCGTTGATCTTGGGAGCTACTTCAGTGATATACGAAGGTGCGCCAGATTACCCGAATCCTAATCGATGGTACAAGATCGTCGAAAAATATGGAGTAAACATTTTTTACACATCTCCGACAGCGATTCGAATGCATATGAGATATGGAGAAAAAGGGGCAAACAAACATGATTTGAGTTCCTTGAGATTGTTAGGAACTGTTGGAGAAACGATCAACCCTGAAGCTTGGATGTGGTATTATAAGCACATAGGCAAAGAACGCTGCCAAATAATGGATACTTGGTGGCAAACGGAAACGGGTTCCTTCGTCATATCGCCGTTGCCGATTACTCCACTCAAGCCAGGGTCACCCACAAGGCCTTTGCCAGGTTTTACAGCTGAGATATATGACGAAGGGGGCAAGCCAATTAAAGAGGGCGGAGGCGACTTGTACTTACTCCCATCATGGCCAGCGATGCTAGGAGGTCTCTACAAAGCTCCAGAAAGGTATGTAAAGACGTACTGGAGCAAGCTGCCTCACATGTACCTTACTGGTGACAAAGCAAGAAGGGATGAAGACGGCTACTTCTGGATTCAAGGAAGAGCAGACGACATTCTCAAAGTTGCTGGACACAGAATAGGAAACTATGAAATCGAATCAGCTTTGGTCAGCCACAAAAAAGTAGCCGAAGCAGTGGTAATTGGAAAACCCCATGAAATAAAAGGTGAATCAATAGTTGCTTTTGTGGTATTGAGAGAAGGAGAAAAGCCAGGTGATGTGTTAAGGAAAGAGTTGAGAGAACATGTGGGTCGTGAAATGGGAAAATTGGCAAGACCCGACGAAGTGTGGTTTGTCAAAGATGTACCGAAGACCAGAAGTGGAAAAATAATGAGGAGGGTCGTAAAAGCCAGAGTGCTGGGAGAACCTCTCGGGGATATTTCCACGCTTAGAAATCCAGAGGCAGTAGACGAAATAGCCTTTGCCACCTAGCGTAAAGTCGATATGGGACCGGTCGACTTAGATCGTTCTTCGCCTATATTGTCTCAATAGCTCTCTAACTAAAAAGTTAGGGATAGGCCTATAGGTAAAGCATAAAATACTAAAGTCAAAAGAAGTATTTTTCACATAGCAGTCAGGTGATGGCATGACACGCATCTTAACCATGGACGACCTGAACTTCAAAGACAAGGTAGCCTTAGTTAGAGTAGACTTTAACTCTCCGATAGACACTGACAAAAAGAATATTCTAGAAGACACAAGAATCCGAGCTCATGGCGAGACTACAATAAAAGAACTTTCTCAAAAAGGTGCCAAAGTTGTAATACTTGCGCATCAAGGGAGACCGGGCGAACCTGACTTTATTCCTCTCAAGCAGCATGCAAAAGCTCTCAGCAGAATCATTGGCAAATCAGTAAAATACAAAAACGATCTCTTTGGAGAAAAAGCGCAAGATGCTATTAAAGCTTTGAAAAGCGGGGAAATTCTCGTTCTGGAAAATGTTCGAACATTCCCTAACGAACGGAAGAAAGGTTCTCCTGAAGAACATGCAAAATCAGAGTTTGTGAAGAAACTTGCGCCATTTGCAGACGTATTTGTCAGCGATGCTTTTGCCGCTGCCCACAGAGCTCACGTGTCCATAGTAGGATTTACGGCAGTGCTTCCCAGCGTCGCTGGTCGCATCATGGAGAGAGAACTTAAGGCATTGGGCAAAGCGGTTGAGAAACCTGAAAAGCCTTGCATCTATATTCTCGGAGGAGCTAAAGCCGATGACGCTTTGAAGATATCTCAGTATGTGTTAACCAATGACATTGCAGATCACGTATTAACAGGAGGCGTTGTAGGTCACCTATTCTTAGCAGCAAAAGGCGTGAATTTGGGTAAACCAAACATGGAGTTCTTAGAAAAGAATGAGCTTACGATTTTCATATCCGGCATAAAAGAGTTAATGGAAAAATACCCGGAGAGAATAAAGGTTCCTGTTGATCTTGCCGTAGAATTCGACAAGAAACGAAAGGAAATCCCAGTTGAAGAACTCCCAACGAACCATCCTATATTTGACATAGGAGCAGAAACCGTAAAGAAATACATTAGAATCGTAAACGATGCAGAATCGATAGTTATCAGTGGACCCTTGGGAGTTTTTGAGAACCCAGAATTTATGGCTGGTACTAAGGGAGTTCTGGAAGCAATAGCCACTTCAAAAGCTTTTTCTCTGGTTGGTGGGGGACACACCGTTGCTGCTGTAGAACAACTCGGGTTAAAAAAGAAGATGGGCTACGTGAGCACTGCAGGAGGTGCTCTAATAGAATTCCTTATGGGCGAAGAATTACCTGGAGTTGCAGCACTCAAAGCAGCAGCCATGCGCGCGCGATAAGCGAAAACGCCTAAGCCCGTTCACACGAGAGCTCTTAATAAAGTGTTGTTAGTTATCTTATTTTGTAAGATCAGATACTTTTATGTTCCCGGATGTGCGGATATGTTCTGAGTATAATGCGAGACATCACTGAAATAACAAGAGCAGATGAAGAAGAATTGCTAGCAATAGCAAAACAAAGAATAGAGAACTTCCCAATTCTCAAAGGAATCTATGATGATGACTTTCTTTCCGTATTGGTGCGACGTAAAAATGACTATAATAACCTTCTCTTATTTTGGCTTGTAACTGATAACCCTGTTGCTATCAGCTTGTTTCAAGAGATTGAAGAAAATCTTAAAATTCTACAACCTGAAAACACTCAAAAATTTAAAGAAAAGCTTCGGCAGTGGGATACTAGACCTTTCGAAAGTGCAATTACAGAAATTGAATTTGCAGCGGAATATAAGAGAAAGGGTTTTCAGATAGAAATCGAACCAACTTTACCGAACGGCAAAAAGGGAGAATTTTGTGTTAGTAAGGGCTCTTTGAAAATATTTTTCGAAGTGAAAAACATCTTTCAAAGATCTCATGAAGACGAGCTGATTATAAATGAGTTGGAGGACCGTTATAGTAGATTGGATGCCCCCTTTGTGATTGGATTTGACTTGAAGAAGAGTTTTCAGCGTAGCCAAACCTTTGAGGTTGTTAAACATATTAAAGAAAAATTAGAATACCTTGAAAGAACCGAGAGTAAGCTTCCTCAATCGTTTGTTTATCCTGAAAGTGGTGAACCAATTATTAAGATTGAGGTCACAAAACGTCTCCCTAAAGGTGAAAAAGGATTCTCTGAAGGCGTGTTTGGGGGAGGATTAAAGGGAAATTGGAGCGACCTTAGAAGTAAGATTTCTTCGGGAAGAAATCAACTACATCCAAATTATCCTGGGGTGATAGTCGTTCAACCTCATGGACTTGTGACAGGTCAATATGATATTTGGAATGCATTACTAGGTGATCTAAAGGTAAACCTATTTGGTGAGCCAAAAGCGTTTAGAGGTAAAGACAGGATCTTTGCTAAATATAAAAACAAACGACTGAGTGCTGTGATATGTTGCGAAGAAAGATTACAAGGGTCAGGGTGCACTAAGAAGAAATTCGTTATTCATAATCTACACGCGAAAACAAAACTGTCGACTGATGTCTTCAAAGGAGAGAATGTGACTCAATTCATACCAATAAAGCTAGATAACGGCACAGTATGCTATAAGCAGATTAATACGCGTGAAATCTTAAAAGTTGGGAAAAAAGTTATCTTGATGAAGAAGTGATGTAACGTTTCTCTTATTCGAGTCAAGGCGTGCGCCCGCATTGCGTACTTAGCTAGGCATTTTCCAGGTTCATGATTGAAAACTAACTCTATGTTATTTCTTACACAAGCCTATGGATAGAATCTTCTGATAGTACGTGGGAAGGGAATGGCATCTATTATGTTTTCTAGGTCAAGCATCCACGCGAGTAGTCGTTCAACGCCTAATCCAAATCCGGTATGTGGAACCGTTCCATACCTTCTCAGGTCAATATACCACTCGTAGTCTTCTTGTCTCAAGCCAAACTCCTCAAGCCGTTTGAGCAATTCTTCTTTGTCATCCTCTCGGGCTCCGCCAGTGGAAAGTTCACCTACATTTGGGACGATCAAATCTACGGACATGACCATTTCCGGATTTTCCCTATACGTCTTACAATAAAATGCCTTTATCTTCTTTGGATAAGCATACACAAAGAGAGGTCCAAACTCTTCTGCCAGAGCCTTCTCTTCGTTAAACCCGAAGTCCTCTCCCCACTTGATCTTGAAGCTTTTTTTGCGAAGCTTCTCTACAGCTTCATCATATGTAATCCTGTTGAACGGCGCCTTTACCTTCGCCAATTTTCCCGCGTCCACTTCTAGGGCCTTAAGCTCCTTTCTACACTGTTTTGCAACATTCTGGCACACGTGACTCACGAGATCCTCCTCTAGGCACATCAAATCGTCCATCGTTGAGAAAGCCTCTTCCGCTTCCACGTGCCAATACTCTGCGAGATGCCTTATCGTTCGACTCTTCTCCGCCCTGAACGACGGTGCAACACAGTAGACTTTCTCCAACGACTGGATCAGCGCCTCAAGATGCAGTTGCGCACTCTGGGTGAGGTATAGGTCTTTGTCAAAATACTTCAACCCAAAAAGTGTGGCGCCGCCCTCGCATGCACTTGATATGAACATTGGTGGCGAAACTTCGATGAAACTTTTTTTTCTGAAGAACTCATGTACAAACCTCAGCGTCTC
>DAOVDC010000063.1 GCA_030669695.1 Candidatus Bathyarchaeota archaeon | reverse complement strand
CGTTCGCAACTTCCACCTGAAGTGCTTGAACACAAACGATTCGATATTCCTAAACCTCGCTGCCATGTTATTGGCATGCGAACAATTTTTCGAAACTACAAAGAAATATGTGATACCCTAAACAGAGACCCACACCATTTGCTAAAGTTTCTTTCCAGAGAGATGGCCACCGCTGGAACCACAGATAGGTCACGACTGGTTTTCCAAGGGAGATTTAGATATGACACCTTTGAGCGACTCATCAAGAGATACGTTGACGAATTCGTTATATGCCCAGTGTGTAAACGACCAGATACGAAAATAATTAAAGAGAAACGGCTCTATTTCTTAATATGCGAGGCATGCGGAGCAAAGTCATCTATAAGACCAGTATAAAGTGCTCAGATTGGAAGTCTACGTGAACGTGCAGAGACGCGGGCAATATACGCTTCTGGCTACATGCGACATCGAACTGCTAGGAAAAATCCTAAACGACGGAAAAGTTGTCTTTGAGGTGCGAAAAGAGTTTTACATGGGACCAAAAATGAGTGTAGAGGAAGCTGTCGACCTTATGAGGCAATCTACTATGGTGAACATGATTGGACGAAATATCGTTAAGAAAGCAATAGAAAATGGCTTGATTCATCCAGAGGCGGTTTTAGAGATCTCAGGCATTCCACACGCACAGATTATTAAAATATGATGGATGTCCTCTTAACCTATTTAAGCAAGGTTCCTCTCCTTTTTTAAAGAAGTCTTTGAGGTAGCTTGTTGGGAAAAAAGAAAGTCATCAGCGAAGAAGAAATCAAAGATATGGTGCTTCCAGTCGCGAACGATGAGCTGGACATAGCTACGCGACTGTTAGGTTTTGACAGAGTTTTGATGAAATGTCAAAATGGCCATGAACGCCTCTGTAGGATTCGCGGTAAAATGAAGAGGAGAGTTTGGATAAGAATAGGGGGCATAGCCCTCGTTTCTCCGTGGGATTTCCAATCTCACAAACGTGGTGACGTTATATGGCGTTACAAAAAATCTCAGGCTGAAGAGCTTCGAAAGAACGGATATCGCTCTATTTAATGAGGAGGGCTACAGTGTCTTTTCGAAAGAAAGTGGATAAGAAGCTACTGCACAAGGAGAAGATGTATGAAATCAAGAGGTTGATGAGAGAAAAAAGGAGCGAGGACCTCGAGGTTTTGGAAGAAGTTTTTGACCGCTCTACGCTCATGACTATCTACGACTTTCTAAACAAGGGAACAATCGACGAGATACATGGTGTTGTGAAAGCTGGAAAGGAAGCTCGAATCTATTGGGGAAAAGATTCGGATGGAGAAGAACTCGCGATCAAAATCTACCTAACCATTTCATCTGAGTTCAAGAAGGGCATGCTTCCCTACATCGATGGTGACCCACGCTTCGCCCATGTTCGGAGAAACTCGCGGTCCCTCGTCTACGCTTGGGCTCGGAAAGAATTCAAAAACTTGCGGTGTGTGCGCGAGGCTGGAGTCAAGGCTCCTAAACCCATCGCTGTCAGCAAAAACGTGCTCATCATGGAGTTTATCGGGAAAAACGGGGTCGGCGCTCCTGTCATGAAGGAAGTCCCTCCCCAGAGTCCAGAACGAGTTTACCGGCGGCTACTAGCCTACGTAAAGAAGATGTATCATAAGGCTGAACTGGTGCACGCAGACCTAAGCGAATACAACGTTATGATGTGGAAGAACAAGCCTGTTCTGTTCGATGTTTCACAAGCGGTGTCCCGCAAACATCCCATGGCTCACCAATTTCTACGAAGAGACTTAGAAAACCTCTACCGATACTTCAAAAAACTGGGTGTAGATGTACTATCCGTAGATGAAATGTACAGGAGGGTTTTGGGTGGCAAGCGCTAGCACCTTCTTGAAAATTCCGCGAGAACGCATCGGAGCACTTGTAGGTCCTAACGGTCGCGTGAAAGAAGTCATCGAGAAGAAGCTCTTGGTTGATCTTGAAGTTGACAGTGAAACAGGTGGCATCAAAATAGTACTAACGCCCACTGCACAAGACCCATCTCTTCTCTTCAGAGCCAAGGAAGTGATTACCGCAATTGGCAGAGGCTTTTCACCGGAACGTGCGTTTAGGCTGATTGGAGACGACGAAGTCGTGTTGGAAGTCATTGATTTACGGGAGATTGTCGGCAAATCTCAGTCTGATATGAAGCGACTAAAAGGGAGAATTATTGGGAAGGAGGGAAAAACCCGAAGAATCATTGAGGAGTTGACTGAAGCTAGCGTTTCTGTGTTTGGGCACACTATTTCTATCATTGGGGACATGGAACAGGCTGAAGCGGCGAGGGAGGCGATTCAGATGTTCCTTAGGGGAAGCCAACATCGCACGGTGTACCGATTTCTACATAGAAAAAGAAGAGAACTGAAGAAAAAGAAGATGGAACTCTGGGAGCCGTCACATGAGAAATTAGAACCGTGAGTGAAAAGAGCCTCTATTCTCTTCGATACATCATTTGTTATCATTTAATAGTTCAAAGCTAAAAGAATTATGTAAATTCTAATTTTTTATGTGTTTTTTGTGAATCTGCTTCAGTTCTTCAGTCACCAGTTTTTTCTAATGCGGTTAAATTAAAATGTAGGAAATAGTATTTTGAAGAGGATGATATGTGTAACCGTAAAAAACTTGAGGAGCTATAGGAGGTTGGATGAGTGGCACAAACTTTTGAAGAAATTAGTGCCGCTGACTTCTTCTACCGCAACCGAGACATAGCTGGTTTCACCAATCCAGCAAGGGCAGTCTTCTCATCTATGAGAGAACTTGTAGAAAACGCCCTTGACGCCTCCGACCTATCCAGCGTATCTCCAGACATATACATCCGACTGTCTCAAGAGGATGAGGCAGAACCTGATGAAATCGCCGTTTATACGTTAAGAATCGAAGACAATGGTTCAGGCATTCCACCGCGTCACATACCCTCTGCATTCGGCCAAGTTTTGTTCGGTTCAAAATACAAGTTAAAACAGGCAAGAGGCACGTTCGGCCTCGGAGGAACCATGGCAATACTCTACGGCCAAATTACCACACACAAACCCGTTTACGTTGCCTCAAGCACCGGCACATCAAAAATTTACAAATATAAATTAATGATAGACATCCAAAGAAATCGCCCCCTCATTTTAGACCGCAAAATCCAGATAAACAAAGACAAATGGCATGGAACAATCGTGGAATTTCGTCTAGAAGGAGACTATCTCCGAGCCATGCCAAAAATCTTGGAATATTTGAAACAGACAGCGTTGGTGACACCGTACGCAAATATAACTTTCATTGATCCTAAAGGACGCTTATACAAGTTCACCCGCGTCACAACGAAAATGCCACCGCCACCCAAAGAAACACTACCTCATCCATATGGAGTGGATGTGGAAACTATTCAACGCCTTATACGAATCACTCCATGCCGAAACATGCTAGACTTTATGAAAACACATTTCCATAGGGTCGGCGAGAACATCGCGCATCACTTTTTAGAGTTTGCTGGAATAAGCGAGAGAAAAAATCCAAAAAAATTGAAACCTCATGAGATCGTGAGGTTTGTACGAATGATAAAGAGGTTTAAGGGCTTCCTTCCCCCAGATGCGAGTTGCTTGTCTCCGTTAGGTGAAGAACTGTTAAAGGCAGGGATTCTTAAAGAATTGAAACCAGAGTTCACTGCAGTTTTTCAACGTAAACCCTCAACTTATTCTGGTCATCCTTTCATTGTGGAGACGGCGATAGTGTATGGCGGAGATGTACCGAAGGACGATTTTCCTGTGTATCGATTTGCTAACAGGATTCCATTGTTATATGATGAAGCTAGTGACGTTTCAGTAAAAGTCATAAGATCCATCAACTGGCGAAGATACAAAGTTTTACCTGACATGCCCATTGCTATTCTGGTACATGTGTGTAGCACGAAGGTTCCCTACAAAACTGTGGGCAAAGAGTTCATAGCAGATAGACAAGAAGTGAAGAGGGAAATCTTGAATGGTATCCGCGAGGTGGCCCGCCAACTACAACGTTTTTTGACCAAGCAAGAACACGTTGAAAAAGAAAGGAGGCGACTATCCGTCTTTTCTAAGTATTTGCCCAAGATCGCTCGGTTCTCCACGGAACTGGCTGGGAAAGAAAAAACACCTGACATTAAAAAATTGTTAAGGACTGTGAGAAAACTTGAAGAAGAAAAAAAATGAAAGTTCAGTTACGGAGAAGCGAAAGAAAGTTCTAGCTGGTTTGGAAAACTTTGGAATGAAGCTCTATGACCAGATGGAAGAAGGCGTTTTCCCTTGGATTAAGATGCCAAGCCGATCCATCGAAAACATCTTTTACAGTCAAGAGGTCCGGCAATACATTTTAGGAGACAAAACTGTACGTAGAACTTCTCGGAATATACGTCACATTCGTCCTCTTACGCGGCTGGTTTGGGTTGCCCGTTTTGTCCATGAACTTACGCAACATCGGAAGACTTCTACTCTTCGTGATGTGTATTATTCGGCGCAGGCATATGACATGTCGTTCAAGGACCAACCGGAATCCAACAATATCATAACTGACCTTGAAACCGTGGCCGGTATCTCCCGAGAGGATTTTAACGTTTTTCCTGAAGAACGTTCAGCCATCTTCGGCGACTTAACCATCGAATACACAGTTCCCGGCTATGAAGGTAGACAACTAAATTTAACATCACATCCCGACGGAATGATGATAGGCCCAGCGCTTACTTCTGCCAATTTTGTCAAAACCGGCGCAGACATGGTTATAGCTATCGAGAAAGGAGGCTTATTCACGCGTTTCATAGAGGAGGCGGTTCACAAAAAATTCAATGCACTCCTTGTGCTTACGGCAGGTCA
>DAOVDC010000032.1 GCA_030669695.1 Candidatus Bathyarchaeota archaeon | reverse complement strand
ATAAGAAGCAATCGTTAGGGGTGGTAGCTGGGAACACTGATAGATCGACGATACTTTCGTTGGACATAGGAAAGACGATGCTGGAATTATTCGTCATCTCCAGAGTTTTGTTGTTACCCAAAGAAACCTGTGAATTTGAAGACTTTGTACTTCTCGGTGACGAGAAATACGAATCCATAGACAAAATGGCAACCGTGTTACGTAACCAACATGCCCATATTTAAGCAGTGATTGAAACCACTTCATGTAATAGATCTCTTAGCCACACGCTCTAGCAACATACAAGTTTAAGTGTGTGAAAGATGATGGAAATTGTATGACAGATCCGTACTTGAAAAAGCTTGCAGACACCCTTGTGAACTATTCCTTGGGCGAAGTTGACTTTGCTGAAGCATGGAAAAGCGGTCAAAAAAGATTACTCATAACCTATGAACCTCCAGCTGATGAATTAGCAAAACTCGTTACGGAAATAATCTTAGAGAAGGGAGGCAACGTCTTTCTCGACATGACCCCTTCTTGGCAAAGCCACACTTTTTATTCAAAGGCTTCTGGCGCTGTATTGAATTCAAAGCCTCTTGCCGCGTTAAAGAGAGTGGATCATATTGCGGCGCGGCTTTTCATAAGGAGTGAGTCAAACACTAGGTCGATGGCAACCGTTGACCCATCAAGGATTTCGATGAGATCTGCCGCTGTGAAACCTTACAAAGATATACTTTCCGAGGTTGACAGTGAAGGGAACTTCGTGATCTCGTGGTGCCTTACTTTGTTTCCAACAGAAGCATATGCACAGGATATGGGCATGCCTTATGATGAATACAGAGACTATGTCTGGAAAACCATGCTACTTGATCATGATGAACCAGCAAAGGCTTGGCAATCTGTCTCAGAGAAGCAGGATGAACTGAAAAGAAAAGTGTTGGATGAATGCAAAACTTTCAGACTAGTTGACAAAGAAGATCAGACAGACCTCTTCATACCTGTTAAAGGCCACAGATGGATTAAAAGTGATGGAAAACGAAACTTTCCTTTAGACGAGATTTTCAATGCCCCTCGAAAAGACTCCGTAGAAGGGGTCGTGACCTTCCCTAAACTGCCTCAATATTACAGAAGTGGCCCCGAAGTCAGTGGAATCAAGTTAAGATTCGAAAAAGGCAAAGTCGTAGAGTGGGAAGCAAGAGTGGGACAAGATTATCTGGACAACTTTTTCACGAAGAATGCAGGTGCCAAGCAACTAGGAGAAATTGCGTTTGGTCTTCACCCAAGAATACAACGTATTTCCAAACAAATTCTCTTCGACGAGAAGATCGGCGGAACGGTTCATATGGCCTTCGGCTCCGCCTATAAGCTTCATGTTCTAGGTGACGGGGACAAATCGCAGTTGAATGATTCTCCTGTTCATTGGGACATGATCAGAGACATGAGAAAGTCTTCATCGTACGTGTTGATTGACGAAAAATACAAACTGACGTGGAATAGCAGTACCGCTCTTTGGACGATTCACGAACTTTCTTGACAGTACGATTAGCTGAATGCCGTTTCTGAACAGAAGGCGAGTTACGACTAGCACACTAGCCCTTCTAAAGGCAGGTTACTCACGTGGCAGACGCTTCTCGTGTTGAAAGACTCGTTAGGAAAATTAGCGGAATTGATTTAATGTATTTCTAATGGATTTGATTTGTTCCGTTGTTATTTTTTCTATTGCTTTTTCAATCTCTAAAACAAACTTACGTGCAGATTCAACGTTTCTTCTAACTTTTCCCTGTTCAAGTTCTCTAGTCACATAATATTGAACCTCCACGCTCATTTCTTTAGCTTGCGAAATATCATTAGCTAGATTTTCTGTTAGAATCCCCTCTCTTGCGAGCAATCTTGCGACAGCGATGCTACAATCATGTATCTCCGATTTAACACCCAATTTCATCAACAAAGCATACAAGGCAAAGTACCTCGCATAATATGCAGTTGTCATAATCCACTCAGTTTCGTTAATCTGAAGAGCGGCATTCGTGGTGTTCAAGGAACCCGTTGCCTTCCTAAGGTATTCTTTCACCAAATTTTCATTCGGATCAATTATCCTTATCCCCCTTTTCTGCTTCAAACACCAAATTATGCTTCTATCTTCCAACGTAACGCCTCCATAACAGACTAACGAACAGCTCTGAATTTTGTAAAATTATATGGCTCTTTACTATTTCTCTTATCAAAGCATCACCGATTCTCAGACCGTCTTTGAAATTCTTGAGACTAACAGTTTTAACATTGATTGTTTTTCCGTAAGTTTTCCCGAATTTTTTAATTTCTTCCAATATGCCTTTTGAAAGTTTACCCAGATAAAACAAATCTATGTCACTGGTTTCAGTGGCATAATTTTTCGCATAACTACCAAAAAGCACAATTGCACCCGTCAGATCAAAACCAAGCAGTTGTTCAGAGATTTTCTTAATTAGGAAATTCCTTTCAAGATATTCTATTGTTTTGAGTTTCTCAGCGATTATAAGATAATCTCTTGTTACGATATTATCGGAGTTGAGTGAATACTCTTTATTCTTTCCAACTTTTCTTGAAATCAATGTTTTGTTCTTTTCTAGTCGCCTTAAATATGGTAAGAGTGTTACATGGCTGGTGTCGAGCAGTTTAGCTATAGCCCTTACATGAAAACTTGCGTCGTAATCGTTTCTATATAGCTGTAATATAGCGAACTCATAATTGGTAATTTTTTCTACCATATGGTAATATTTACTACCAATGATATTTAAAACTTCTGAACATCTAAAGCACACAACAAGCAAAAAGGTTACGAACGGCACACTAACTCCATGAGAGAAGTGCTCCTTCATTAACGGATACAAGCATGTGTGCGTATAAGAATAAATATCGACCATGAACTGAGAAAAGTCAAATTTACGGAGCCTTACGCGTGCCTCCAGAGCTTGACATCATTTGTTGATGCGCGTACAAGTTTTTATATTAGTTTGCTATGGTGTTTAAGAACTAATTCAAACAGAAAGGAGTCTGCAACTCATGTACGCGGTCGAGACCCAGAACCTGATAAAAAGATACGGTAAGACCCATGCACTTAAGGGTCTCGACTTCACGGTAAACCCGAAAGAAATTATGGTCCTGTTAGGACCAAATGGCTCAGGAAAAACCACCCTTCTCCTTATCCTTGCAACTATCCTGAAACCCACATCAGGGACAGCCAAAGTAATGGGTCTTGATGTAGCAAAACAGCCAACTAAAATCCGCCAAATCTTAGGCATATCATTTCAAGAGGCAAGAGGATTCTGGAGACACAAACCAGCAGAAATACTGCACTTCCATGCGGCTATCTGCGGCGTACCTAAAAGTGAACGAGACGCTAAAATAGAGGAAATCATGAAAGGCTTGGAGCTATGGGAAGCACGCAACAAACTATTCATGCACCTTTCAGGAGGGCAGACTAAAAGACTGGAAGTGTCCAAACTTCTGATACAACGCCCACGGTTTGCCATTTTCGATGAACCAAGTAGCCAAGTAGACCTAAGAGGGAAACGCAAAATCTGGGGGGAAATACACAAACTGAGAGATGAAGGTTCCACGATTCTAGTCGCAACAAATGAGGTACGCGAGGCAGAGTATCTTGCAGACAGAGTGACTGTTTTGGACCAAGGAAAGAGTGTTGTCTGTGACACGGTCAGAAACTTAAAAGACAAAATCACAGGGGGCGACGTAGTTGAACTACTATTGGAACCCGGACCCAACAACACAGAAGAATTACGAGAAGAATTAAACAAGATTGAAGGCACCGTCAATTTAACGGCAACAGGTGAAAATCAATATCGAGCCCATGTCTCAATGGCTGAAGCGTGGGTGCCTAAAATGACAAGCCTGTGTTACGAAAGAAAAGCCCGTCTCCTATCAGTGAGGGTAACAGAACCATCCTTAGACGACGTCTTCCTGCACTTCACAGGCAAAGTACTGGAGACCACAACAAATGCATGACATCATTCGACTAGTCTGGTTCGACCTAAAACACGAACTAAGACCACCAGTATGGATAATCATGGAATGGATAACTTTCACGATCCAACTCGGCATCTACGGCGCGCTTATATCACAGCTCGTAACCGGCATAAGCAACTATCAACAATTCTATGCAATAGGCTTCATAGTCATGATGACCTTTGACATAGGCTCCCATACGGGACGCCACTTCGTTGAACATGCCCACGAAGGACGACTGCCTTATCTACTCAGCCTTCCAATCTCCCGCTCAAAACTGTTCTTGTCAATGGCTCTACAAGGTGGAATTGAACTAGCTCTAATGATATCAATTCCATTAGCCATCACCTTGGCACTCATAGGCAATTTCACATTCATTTCAGTGATAGGCGCAATAGCTACACTATTCATTTTAGGTTTCGGTGTTGCAGGTCTAATGCTGGGTTTATCCTTTATAGCTTTCAAATCAGCTGACATATACACCGCCATCACCGTCGGCCTAAGCAGCATAATAATTCGGTTCAGCACAGTGCTTTATCCACTTATATTTCTGCCACCAAGTTATGCGCCAGTGGCCCTTCTTAGTCCCTTAACCTACGGGGCAGACCTAGTACGCCTTTTACTAGGATTTGACCCAAGCATACTCTTGGATCCGATTTACGCGGTTGCAGTTCTCACTGCTTTGGCGGTCAGTACGCTCGGTTTAGGTATGCTACTCTTACAACGTTTGGTGGAAGGTGTGAAAAGCGCATGACAGAGCTGCTGCGAATATTGCAGTTGGCTGGCAACGATTTCTCCTACTTCTTCAGAACAAAGTGGCTTATGGCGGTTCTCCTGAGCTTAAATCTCTCAGACATGCTTGTTGTCGCCTTAGTCTATCAAAGATTAATGAAATTTGACTACTTTCAATTCTTCGTTCCCGCAGTCGTCGTTATGGGCCTCTTCGTAGCCGCCATGGACACGGGAAGACGAATATGGCTAGCTATCCGCGAAGGGGTAATCCAATACTACCTATCCTTACCTATCAGCACCAAAGGAGTCGTTATTGCCTACCTGCTTGCTGGAGGACTTGCCGCTCTAGTATACTCAAGCTCCCTCTTGCTGATCGCGCTTCTCGTTCTTCCAGCACAAGCCATCTGGAGTACTTTCATTCTGCTGCCATTTCTCTTCGTCCTCGCCATGGGACTAGCAGGCATAGCAGCTACACTTGCAGCGTTAGCGTCAACCCACGCAGAATTCTACTTCGCCTACCAACAAATTGTACAAGTCGTATTGCTAACCTTGAGCACAGTGTTCTACCCGATCACGGTAGTTAGACAATACCTCCCGCCTTTCCTAGTTAGCATCGTGTCACATAACCCTCTCAGTCTTGCTGCTGACGCCATGCGCCAATACACCTTTGTAGGAGACCCAATCCAACCATGGTTTCTGGTAAACATCCTGCTGACAAGTATTCCTTTCACAATCGTAGGAGGTTTAACCTATTTCTGGGCTCTCCGTACCATCCAAGTGAAGGGAAAGCTATAATTATTATCCATATGCATGTTGTTGAGACATGATCTGTTTCTGCAACTTTACTATTTCGCTGCTATCCTTTGCTTCAGCATAACTCTCCAAAAGCTCCTGATTCAACGTTATAAACCCTAGTCCCCATTTAAAAATGGAAAGCAACCGCTCAGCCTTCCGTTTATGACCAATGATGTATAAGGCTGCGGATAAAGCCTCCACCGTGCTCAGCTTAGTGGGCTTACCATAGTTCACTGGATTCGCCGCAACCAAGTATGGCAGACAACGTGAAGCCCTACGCGTAAAAAGTTTAAGCACGTCATTTGCATACACCCAACTGCAGTCTATACCAGCCAAACCCTTCCTTTCCATTCTCTCGCAATCAGCTGGAGAAAAAGCCCTATCAGAGAAGGGATTTAAGATAACAGCCCCCCGGGGCAGTCGGCCCACCTGACGCACAACCCTAACCAGATTGTGACGCTTCAACTTCAACGTCGAACATTTCTTTGGGTCACACTGCCCCGCATGATAGACGCATATCTTAACGTCCTTTTGGGACACTTTTTCGCACCTTTATGTGGGACATAGGATTCTTCATAACCCGTGGAATCCAGTCCACAATATCTGTGGGAACCATGTGATCACCCTTTTCACTCTGCACAAAGTCTCCGGCGGCTCCATTGATGAACGCTCCCGCCACCGCAGCCTCAAACGGGTCAACCTGCTGTGCTAAAAATGTTCCAACGATTCCGGACAGAACGTCACCGGTTCCGCCCACCGTCATTCCCGGGTTTCCCGTGAAGTTTAGTTTAACTCGTTTTCCGTCTGAAATCACGTCCACAGGTCCTTTTAACAAGACCACTGCGCCTAGATTCCGTGCGGTTTTCCGCACCTCCTCAACTCGTTTCTCCAAGTCCCTTGACGGTTGTTTACCGGTCAATAACTGATATTCTCCCGCGTGAGGCGTCAAAACGAGAGGCAAGCCTGCCTTTCGCTTAGACTCGGCAAAAGCCTTAAGCCCATCAGCATCTAGCAACAGCGGAGCTTTCTCTTCCTCCATCATTTCCAAAATCTTCATCACAGCATCTCTGGTTTCATTGTGAAGCCCCAAACCTGGTCCCATGACAACTGCAGTCGACATCTCCATATACCGTTTGATGACCGACGCATTGCGAGGGTTAAGATGTTCACCTTCCAACTTCACCGTAATCAAGTCAGGAGACATCGACGAAATCGTGTGGGCTGTTTTTTGCGGAGCTGCGATGTAAGTTAAGTCCACTCCAGTACGAAGGGCTGCCAGAGCCACGAGGGCGGGCGCACCTGAAAACACTTCGCTTCCACCCACCACTAAGAGCCTGCCAAAGTCACCTTTATGAGCCTCGGCGAGACGGGTCTTAGTCAGTACCGAAACATTGCCGGGCCCTACGAACCGTTCAAACTCGTGGGGTAAACCTATACCTCTGACAAGCAGCTCTCCTACGTATTTTTTCGCCTTTGTCTTCGTCAAACCCGATTTCACTCTATGAAACGTAACCGTTAAGTCAGCTCTAACGGCTTCACCAAAGACGTTGCCAGAATCCGAGTCTAGTCCAGTGGGCACGTCTACGGAAAGACGGAGCGCCTTCATCTCGTTGATTTTTTTTACTAACTGCAAGAGAGGTGGGCGCAAAGCCCCTTTCAAACCTATCCCAAGCAAAGCGTCTACGACAACGTTAGCTTTCACGCTTGGGACAAGCGAAGAGTCATGAACTTCATGTAAGGCGACTATGTCCTTTAGTGCTTGTAGTGCAAGCCAATTTCTCCGCGCCTCATCATTCATAATATCCTCAGATTTCCCGGCGAGAATTACGTCCACTTTGAAACCTAAGCATGCGAGGTGGCGTGCCGCAACAAAGCCGTCTCCTCCGTTTCCGCCTGAACCGCAGAAAATGGCGACTCTTGTCTTGTCGGGTTTGAACCGAGAGGCTATTTCAGCGGTGATGCTTTGTCCAGCGTTTTCCATCAGTTGTAGCCT
>DAOVDC010000015.1 GCA_030669695.1 Candidatus Bathyarchaeota archaeon | reverse complement strand
CTTCCTTCGATTCCTTTTGAATCTCTTCTTGCATTTCACACTACAGAAATAGTAATTTTCTCCTTCATGCTTGATCTTAAATTTGGCTGTTTTTTCGTTCAGAACCGCGCCGCAAACAGGATCTCTAGGCATTATCTCGCTCCTCACCCATGCACGCATCGCCCGTCAGGTGGCACAAAATCTTTTCAATCAACTTTCTTCCTCAACTAGGCTTTTGACTGTTCAGGGCTTCTTCTATTGCCAAAAGCTTCACCAAATCTCTTCTCAAAGGGTTTGCCCAACCATGTTTGAAGTGAAAGTTAGCATTATCATTAATTAGCCTGATATTGCAGGAGTATTGTCCATCAGAGTAGCCTTTGCAATCAGATTCTTCTTTCGGAATCTTACCACACTTGGCTTTGCACAGATTATCTACGTGACCTTGTATCACTAGGTAGAGCCGCTCTGGCTTGAAACGGGGGATTCGCCCTGAGATAGCCTCGATATCTTCGTTCTCCATTTCGCTTTTTGAAGCCTTGGTGAACCGCTTGCCGATGAGGATGCCCTTCTCATAATGTCGTCTACCTAAGGTTCGACTCATCTTTCTGACAGCATCTACGCCAACATACCCAGATTTTGATTCAGGTTCTGTTATAACCCGTATCAGTATTCGGTCGTCTGACTCCGGCGGCGAAACGGTAAAATCTATCTTCCCTTCTCTTCTGCGCGTTTTTTCCACTTGGTATTCTCTGACCGCTAAAACCAACTTGGCTCTCTCAACGAGTCTTTCACCCTCCATTTCATCACGCATTTAACAACAATACCTTAAAGACTACTATTCAAACCTGCTTCTGATAGCAGATCTCTCACGTTACATATTCTCATCATGGTTTTTATAGCTTGGTCTGGAAGAACGCACGCGCGGTGTTAATGTATGCATGGTGAAAGTGAGCTTGGCGATGGTGCCACTTTCTCACATCCAATTGATGCCTAGATTTCCATGAAACGTTAGGTTTGGGTTGGAACCTTCTCTCTCACAGTGGGGACTCCGGATATCTCCGGGAGTTCCTCCTTAATTTTCTGTTCAGCTACTGTGGCGGCTTCTTTTAGAATCTTTTGAGCGTCCTCGTTGGCCGCCTCAAAGTTGACGTCTAACCCGGTGCTCTGACTAGAATCTGTAATTATTTCGCTGAGTAGGTTTCCAATCTGCCCCAGCTTCCTTTCAGCCTCGGGTAAAACGCCAGCCATCCCCCTTCTCACGCTACGCAGTACACCCACCGTCGGAGCAAGCGCGCTAACCACGTCACCAAGCTCCGAAACAGTTTCTAACCTGAGAACTATTTGTTCTAGGGCTAGTCTCGCGTGGATTATCATCTTTTCCGTTTTCCGTATTTCAGCTAGTTCGTTGGCGAAAACGTTGGCACGCACCATGTCACGCTTTGAGTAAGCCTTAACAGTTCTCGCAAAGAGGGATTTGTCGCGTTCTGAGAAGCGGTGCGTGGCCTTCTCTAGCCTTCGAATCTGCAACTCGACACGCTTAATCGCAAAATTAAGGCGTGGTTTAAATGGACCTGGGGGACGAACCGCCTCTTTCATCTTCATATAGAAAGGTGTTTTCGCTTCTCTTTCTTCCCATTTTCCCACAAACTTCTCTGACAACACTACCCCTCAGAGAGGAAGGGATGTCCAAACGTATTATCACATTTAATATAGTGGAAACATCTAGGTATATATCTACAGTATATTTGTTCCATCGTTTTTTGAGGTTTAAATACATACATGCAAAGGGAAAAATCATAGGCCTCCTCAATAAACAAAATTATGTAAGAATAAGTTAACGCGTGTGCAATTCCATCTTACTTACTTGAGGGTTGCGCTTACTCACCAACTTCTGCGCGTGCATGGGTATGTCTCTCGCTGGTCTACACTTCATCTAGTCTTTGCTTCCGACTTTTTATGTGTGTGTTACACACACAAAGAACACGTTAGTTTCTTAGGTTCATTCGTATCTTATCGAGGAAAAATGTCGATTTCTTGGAAATTCGATTCGTGCGCACATGCCTTGATGTATCCAACCAAGGTGGTTAATTCGGGTGCAGTGGCAAGCGTGTTACCCACAGTCCTAATCCTTTGAGATAAAAAATTTAGCTTTTCGCAAGCATAATCACACGCACAATGCTCTGTAGCCTTTTCATATCGAATGATAAACTCTTGTTCAAAACTTTCGTAGCCAAGCCAAGGGTAAGATTTTTTAAGCTGTTAAACTCAAGTTGTTATTATATGATGAAGGACACGACTCTGAGCTGACGCGATGAGATGGAACGACGCTGAACTCAGTTTTGCATGCACATGTGCCCCTAGCCATGCATGCATAAAGGCCACTATTTTTTGAGTAAAAGGGTATAGGCTTTTCACCGCAATGTTTGCTGCTTAGTCTCTGTCCCGCACCTACTTTTTGTTAGCGTGCGCATAACTCTTCCTAAGGCACAAGCGTGTTTTCCATCCTTCCGTTTTGAAGAAAATTAGTTCGTCTCCTTCTTCTAGTTCAAGGAGTTCCCTGACTTCTTTCGGGATCGTAACTCTAAAATCCTGACCAATCTTCACAATAGCTAGAACGGCCATATTACATCAACACAATTACTAAATGAATACGGCGCTAAAGACGTGTGTGTTAAAAAGACTTAGTTTTTGAGGGCGTTCTTAGCTTCATTAATCCATTTTGAGACTCTCTTCTCTGAAATCTGAAGCTTCTGTGATAGTTCTTTTGAGTCAAAATCTGCTAGGTCCTGAACAGAGTTTACACCACAAGAATTCAATTTCTCTGCCCTCTTAACCCCAATCCCCTCTATACTGGTCAATTCTGTGGGTTGCATGGGGATCGCAGGCGCTGTCTTTTCGGTTACTTCTTCTACCCCTTCCTTTATTGGCGGAGTATGTGTTAACGTGATCTCCATGGTTGACACTTTCTCTGCTATGGCGAACCTTGGGGCAACCCTGGTTATTCGAACTTTCACCTTGTCGCCGACTTTAGTTCCTGGAACAAAGATGACGAAATTCTGGATCTTGGCTATTCCGTCCCCTCTTCGGCTTATCTCTTCAATGGCGACCTCACACTCTTCTCCTACTTTCACCGGTTTAGGCAAGGGTGGACGACGTATCCTTCTCTCAAATACCATTTCTTCACGCTCTTATTGGTGACAATATATAGTAGCATCACTTTTAAAGAGTACTAATTTCTATTGGTATCGAAAAAAATCTATATATGCATGCTTATATTCCACCAGAGAACAGTTTACCTCATGGATATCAAAATGCAGAAAGACTGGCGCAAGAGAAGTAACCGTGGCTATTTCGTCAGTGCTCCAAAGGTTTTTGAGCCCATACTGAAAGATGCCAGTGTTCAAAAGTGGATGTCGAAATTGAAGGAGAAGGCAGGGTGGAGAGCAACTATACCTGTTTTCCTTAGGACTCTATACAAGTTTACCGAATATTACGACAAAAGCCCAAGCGAGTTGGTTGCATCAGCACTCAGAGAACAAACAGGAAAACAGCTGGAAGAATTAGCTCCTGCAAGTTCAGAGATCCGAGAGGTCGCACAAAAATTTGTGAGTGAGATGATGAATTCTGGCAAGCGCGAAGGTGCAAGGCACGCTAGAGCCTGCCTAACATCCTTTCTTAGAGCAAACGGCATCTCTTTACATTTGGACACTATTCCTAGAGTTGTAAAGAAAATTGAGGTTATTCCAACCAAAGAACAAGTTTACGCCATAGCGAACTATGCTTACTCACTGAGAGATCGAGCTGTAATCCTATGCATGTATCAAAGTGGACTTGGGATTTCATCCTTAAGAAATCTCAACTATGGGCATGTCCAAGAACAGATTGCAAGTAACAAAATCCCTGTTCGAGTTCATGTTACTTCCGATATTGCTGGAAAACTTTTGCCTGAAGCCTACTACGCCTTTTTCGGAGCTGAGGCGTGTGAAGCCTTGAGTGCATATCTGAACGATAGGAAGAGAAAAATCAAAAAAATGAGAGAACAAGGTAAGAAAGTGAAAGAACTGGCACCAAGTAGCCCATTGTTTGCATCTGAAGGCAGAAACGTACCTTTCGGAGGTAGAATGGCGATCTCAAGCATTTGGCGCATCATCAAGAACTCAGCCGAGAGAGTAGGATTACGAAAAGAAAGTGTCTGGCCCGGTTGTGTGAGAAAAGCCTTCGACGCTGAATTAGACCGTTCTCCACTTGAACCGGATACAAAGCAGTTCTTGAAGGGGCGTCCTATATTAGGGAAAGAATACGATGTCGACGAAGTTGAACGGAAGTATTTAATGTGCAATTGGAGTAGGGCAAAATTCGACAAACTTGCGGTCATCAAGGAGTTTGTGCGATCGCTCGGAATAGAAGAACTTGAAACAAAGATAAAACGTGCACAAGCACAGGCTCCTCAGATGACCGAAGAAGACGCTTTGAAGTTTCTGGTATGTACAGAGCTTGGAGGCAAAGAGCACAAAGCCAAAGTCCAGTAAAAAGCATGTGTCAAAAATCAAAAGAAGTGAGGAGAATCATAGAGGTTGAACTATTTTCTGTACAGTGCTACTTCATCATCAGTAGTGACGTAGACTTCGACATTGGTTAGTTTCATTTTCTTTATCACTTTGCCAATGCCTCTTGCAATACCTTTTCTTAGTTTCTTTTCTACTTGACCTCAAAATCATGTTTCATCTTCTGTTTCCTTTCTTCTTTTCAAGTGTATTTTCATACCCATAGTTTTAACTCTCAGCGGCATCATCAGTTCAAAGCTAGAGGAACTGCATGCCACACATGGATTAGTTTTACAGGTTCTTACCATTAACATTGACATCATTCTCTGCTAAACCTACAAAAATAATGTGTATCTTAATGCATGCATGAAATAAATAAAAGAGAATCTTATGTAAAAAACTTAATTCATACTGAACTATAGTCAAGTTTAATCATTTATAGTTTTTCGATGAACCATTTTTCCTCTGACAATAGTTGAACAAACGTTGAGGTCTCTATCTAATATGACAAAACCAGCATCCTTACCATGTTCCAAGCTTCCTTTCCTATCGTCCACACCTACAACTTTCGCGGGGTTTATTGTTGCCATCATCACTGCTTCTTGCAGCGACGCGCCGACAAGATTTACCATGTTTCTCACAGCCTTATCCATCGTCAGAGTGCTTCCAGCAAGCCCGCCTGACTCCAATCTGGAGACACCATTTTCCACGACAACATTCCGTTCGCCAAGCTTATATTTTCCGTCAGGCATGCCCGCGGCTCGTACGGCGTCTGTCACCAAAACAACCCTACTCGAACCCTTGACTTTTGTCAACAATTTCATTGCAGCTGGATGCACGTGTACACGGTCGCAAATCAGCTCCGCCGTCAATTCGTCGTGAATGAGAACAGCGCCCACCACTCCGGGCTCTCTATGATCAAAGCCTCGCATTCTGTTAAAAGCATGAGTTGCGTGGCTGATGCCATGCTTAATCGCGTCTACAACTTCGCTGTACGTCGCGTTAGAATGTCCAATCGAAGCTGTCATCCCCAAGTCTCGAAGCTCAACTATCAGCTTTTTGGCGCCCTCAACTTCGGGGGCCAATGTTACAAGCCTTACAGCGTAATTTGATGCCTTCAATATTTCCCTAAATTCATCTACGGATGGGGGTCGAATATACTTTGAGTCTTGCCCACCACATTTTTTAGGATTGATATATGGGCCTTCCAAGTGTATTCCAAGAACCTCCGCGCCATCTGTTCCTTTTTCCATTGATACATTCACCGTCTTAGCTGCGTTTAATAGATCATTATGTGCCGCGGAGATGGTGGTTGCAAGAAAGGCGGTGGTTCCATGACTTGCCTCAAATCTTGCTAGCTTGTTGATTGCCTTGTAGGAGGCGTCCATAACGTCGCTGCCCTTACCGCCATGAATGTGAATGTCGATAAAACCTGGTGCCACTATTCCGCCAGAGGCGTCTATTACTTTAGCCTCTTTCGGTGTTTCTACGTCTTTTTCCTGACCAACCGTTATGATTCTTCCATCCTTAAAAACAGCCACTCCATTCTTTATCATTCTAAAAGGCGTTATCACAGTACCATTCTTAATCACGCTGATTTCTTCCATTCAAGTCTCCTCGCCGATGACTGCAGAGCAAAACTCCAAGAGGTTGGGCAACGTGGGATGCTCCGCAGTAGGACTTGAAATATAGTACGCGGCAACGGCGTTTGCCAGAGTTAGCCTCCGAGAATCTGGAAGACCAAGAGCATCACCAAAAATGTTTCCCGCATTCCAAGCGTCCCCCGCCCCTGTAGCCCTTAAAACTGGAACATTGAAGGCGGGCACGATAACCTCGGTTTTACTGGTGAATGATCCAGCGAAGCTGGTGGTGTGAAGATCAATCCGAGCTGAAAGTTTTCTCGCTAAGATTCTTGCGCTCTCCTTTGCCAATTCGTCGGGTTCTAAAGCTTTTCGAAGACTATTTGCTTCCTTGCCCAGTTGTGACGCGTAGCAAAAAACCTCGTTCTCATTGACACTGAATATGTCGACAAGATTACCTGAAAGAACTCTTTTCACAAGCTTTGGGACATCCTCTTTCTTCGGACCTGGATCGGAAGTGTCGTAGTACGTTTTTCCCTTTCCTTCCTTTTTGACAAGGCTAAAAACTCTTTCAGCCAACTCAGTTCCCCAAGGTCTGGTTGCCGCCCAATTAAATACGCAAACATAGTCAGCTTCATGCAACAGCTGGAAATCCTCAGAGGTGAAATCGTCTAAGCCGAATTCTACTAGAGATCCAAGATCGCTCATCATCACGTTGACTCTTTCGCCTCGATGAATGAGCTCAAAGGCGGTGGTAAGCGCTATCGTGCCACGTGTTTTCACGTGGGAGAGGTCTACTCCAAGGGGCTCCAGATAATATTTCAGTAGCTGAAGTCCGAGTGGACTCGTGTCGATGATTGGATGAACCTTTGCACCCAAAGTGGCTAGGGCAGCGGCTGTGTTCGCTGCATTTCCACCCCTCAACTCCTTTTGTTTGATTCCGTGAAGGCTTCCTCCCTTACGTCCTGCAACCTCAGTGATGGCTTTGGAAAGACGTTTAACATCTCCTTCGTAGGTTACTAGGCGGTCCAAGAAAAAGTCAGGCATCACCACTACATTGAATTCTCTCGGTGGCTTTAACCGTTCCAAGAAATGGAGTAAATCCTCTATGCATTGCGAAAGCGAAGTCTTCACCTTCAAGATTAGACCACCTAACAATAATAGAGGGCTCAGTGAATAAAAGATAACTCGAAAATGTTAGTTTATGTGTTCGATGTGCGTGTGTCTTTCTATTTTCTAAGTCCTTTTGTGGCTTTTTTGATTTCATCAATCGAGCCTTTGTCTTCTATTGTAGAAACGTCTCCGAGTGGTTGTCCAGTTAATACAGCCTTCATAAGCCTTCTCATTATTTTGCCACTTCTGGTTTTTGGAACTTTGCTGACGAATAAGATGTCACTGATTACTATTATGGGTCCCAGAATCTTCCTCACGACCTGCCTGAGCTCTTCTTTTAGCTGACTAGTAGGTGTATAGTTTCCTTTCAAAACCACGAATGCACACGCCACTTGCCCTCTTACCGGGTCTGGTTTCCCTACGACCGCTGCTTCGGCGACGGCTGGATGGGCCAGCAACGCGCTTTCGATTTCTATGGTTCCAATTCTGTGAGCTGCTATTTTGATTACTTCGTCAACTCTGCCGACGAACCATATGTATCCGTCCTCGTCTTTTACGGCTCCGTCGCCCGTGTAAAAGCATCTCGGTATTTTATTCCAATAGTCTTCCGCGTATCTTTCTTTGTTTCTCCAGATGGATGGCGTCATGCCCGGGAAGGGTTTTCTGCAAACGAAATTGCCTTTAACTCCGACAGGTAGTGATTTACCGTTGTCATCAACGATGTCGCCGTCGATGCCGGGCAGAGGAATTGTTGCTGATCCAGGTTTTATAGGGAGCATTGTGATTCCATAGGGATTCCCCACCATGGGTCCACTGCTCTCGGTTTGCCACATATGGTCGATTACTGGCACTCTGTCTTCAAACACTGTTTTCTGGAGCCACTCCCATGCAGGAGGGTTCAGAACTTCACCTGCGCAGGCCACCAGTCTTATTGAGCTTAGATCATGTTTTTTAGGCCATTCATCTCCGTGTCTCATCAACGCTCTGGCACCTGTGGGGGATATCCATATTTGTGTTACCCGATTTTTTTCTACTACCTTCCACCATATGTCTGGAGCTGGATAGTCTGGGACTCCTTCAAACATGATTGTAGAACAGCCGAAGAGTAAGGGCGCGTAGACAACGTAGCTGTGGCCTACTATCCAACCTATATCTGAGGTGGACCACCATACGTCGGTTTCTTTCATGTCGTACATCCATTTGCCCATAGCATATATGTAAACTTGATAGCTTCCGTGGGGCTGAACCGTGCCCTTAGGCTTAGCCATGGTTCCAGACGTATAAAGTATGAAAGCCAACTCGTCAGCTCGCATCTTAGCTGCTTCTGCACTTATTCCCTTACCCTTGTCAAGCGCCTCTTCCCAGTACATGTCTCTCTTCGGCGTCATCGGAGGCTCTTTCTCCCCTCTCTTCAGAACGATTACTTTCCTAACTTTGTTGGGCACTTTCAGAGCCTCGTCTACTACCTCTTTCAGTTTAACCACTTTGCCTCTTCTATGTCCTATATCCGCGGTGATGACTATATCCGAATCTGCGTCTGTTATTCTGTCGGCTAAGGCCCCATATCCAAACCCTCCGAAAACAACTGAGTGTATGGCGCCTATTCTGGTGGTGGCTAACATAGCGGTGATGGCTTCGGGAACCATCGGCATGTAGATAGTCACCCTGTCACCCTTCTTCACGTCTAACGCTTTCAACGATGCTGCAAGCCTTTTCACATCGAAGAGCAGCTGATTATATGTTAAAACTCTGGCGGGCTGGTTTTCTCCGGTTTCCCATATTATGGCCGCTCGATTTCCTCCTCCCCGTTTTACATGATAATCAACGCAGTTGTAAGAGAGGTTGGTCACTCCGCCTTTAAACCAAGTGAAAAAAGGATACTTCCACTCAAACACTTTATCCCAAGGCTTAAACCAGTGAAGCTCTTCAGCAACCTCACCCCAGAAACCTTCAGGATCGTTTAACGCTCGATCTAACATCCACTTCAGATGAGGCGGATACTGCATTCGCTTTGAGCCTTCCATTGTTACGCACCCTCTTTTTAAGGAGTTATGAACGTTAAAGTCTCTTATTAAATAAGTTTACTATCATTAAGATTGGAGTTATTTTGCCTGTAATGGAATAGTGTAAAAGCTAGAAAAAACGATGAAAACTCAGTTGCACAAATTTTTATTAACATCAAAGTTATGAAATGACGTAAGTACCAACGTTCTAAGACGGTAGTAACCATGAAGAAAAACTATCTGCTGATACTTCTATGCATCCTAGTCAGCATCTTCGCTTGGACCATTGAAAACCAAAACATCGTGGAACAATTTCTAATGTTCAGCGGGGACAACTTTCTCGAAGGAAAGGTTTGGACTCCTGTAACAGCATTGTTTGTCCACGGCGATCTTGCCCACTTGATCGGTAACATGTTCTTCCTTTATGTGTTTGGAAACACGCTGGAGGATGTAGTCGGAGCAAATAAGACAATGGCAGTATTCTTTTTCGGTGGAATTTCTTCGTTTCTACTAAGTCTTCTCTTCTATCGCCCAGACGTCCTCATGATAGGGGCTTCCGCAGCCATTTTCACTCTGACCGCGGTAGTGATGCTCACTAAACCCCTGAAATTCTCTATGCTGTTCATGTTACCCGTAGGACTCGTGGCAATAATATACTTCGTTTATAATGTAATCGCCGTTTACTACGGAGTAGGAGGCAATGTGGCCTATTCATCCCACATCATCGGCTTCATCCTTGGGATTCCGTTTGGAATGGCGTTGAGCCCAAAATGGGCAAGAAATTTACTCATCACACTGGCTTTACTTATGCTGTACGTCGCTGTCACGTTAGTGCTTAGAACGTTTTTCTCTTTCAGCCTTCCAGGTCCATTCTAAACAATTGACCAACAGAGAACAAACAGTTCTACCTAGCTTGACGAAGACGCATTCCAATAACATATAGTTCTGCACTTCTCGCTCTGCTAGCTTTTGGTTTGACCAGTTTAACAAATGCGAAATGTTGTTTGACCTCTTTCACAAAGTCGTTAAGCATGTCACCCTCAAAAACCTTTGCAAAAAAGTTTCCTTTAGGCTTGAGAATGGAAGTGGCAATCTGTAGAGAATATCGAGCGAGGTCGATTTGTCTGGCGTGATCGAGTTCCCAAACTCCAGAAACGTTCGGTGAAACGTCGGAAACTACGGCATCAGCTGGATGTGGCAAAAACTCTTTAATTTGCTGGATTGTTTGAGGGTCTGTCACGTCACCAACAATGGTGCGAACGTTAGATGAATCAAACGGCTGGATTTGCTCAAGGTCAACTCCTAGAACAAAGCCGCTGTCACCAACGATTTTTCGACATGCTTGTATCCAACCGCCTGGAGCCGCACCTAAATCCACCACCACGTCACCAAGCTTGATGAACCGATACTTCTTTACAACTTGAAGAAGTTTGTAAGTTGCACGTGAACGGTATTTTTCCTCTTTTGCCTTCCGATAATAGTATTCCTTCTTCCGTTCTCTAACCCACGCCTTCGGCAAAATCAACTGTCACCCGAAGGATCCGTTCCATTTTGCATAAGACCTAGAATCCATTCGGTTAATTTTTCGCATTTGTTAGGTGAAATTGAGCTCCATGCTCCACATCGAAAACCTTCAGGGCACATCAAGCAGGGGCAGTCGATTATGGAGTTGATAGATGTCGGTCGCCTCTTCGGATACAGCCGATACGTCCATCGTCCACTGAAAAGTTCACGTTCACGCCGAA
>DAOVDC010000082.1 GCA_030669695.1 Candidatus Bathyarchaeota archaeon | reverse complement strand
CAGTGAATGAGGGGTTTGAAATGGAAAGTTTTGATTTGGGTGTTTACTGCAATGAGATTCTAGTTGAAGAGTTGCGAGTTGTGGATGTGGCTCCAAACGAGGAGAGAGAGTTTACTTTTGTTTGGAATACGTCAGGTTTGGCGACGGGTGATTATACGGTGAGTGCGAATGCAAGCGTGGTACCTGGGGAAATTGACGTAGATGATAATTTGCTTGTTGATGGCGTTGTTAGGGTTGGGGTGCCGGTGCCTCCGCAACCTGCGTTGGCGTTTCCTATGGTGTTTCTGATTGTTTTGTTAGCTAGTGTGGGAGCGATGGTTTGCACGATGGTTTTAGCCTTTTGCTACAAGAAAGGGGAGATAGAGAAAGGGAGAGACAGTTTTTCTTCAGGGCCACCTGTTAGTGGTTCTGGAGGAGGTGGTTTTTCGAAGCCAGATGAGAGAAGTGATGGAAGTGTTTTGTCTTCGAGATTCTTGGTTGCGAAGCCCAGAGAGGAGAAGATTTCCCACGGTTATCGCAGACTGGAGGTTTCTTCTTTGAGGAACCCTTTTGTTTTGAGACCTAGAGTTGAGTCTTTTTCTATGAAGCCTAAGGAGGAGAGTTCATCAAACTCTTCTTCTGTGAATCCATTAAAGAGTAGTGGTTCTTCCAGGCCCTTTGTTTTGGCGGTAGTTGATCTTTCAAGATTAAGGGAAAAGAAGTAGCTGTTGTTTATGGGATAAATTTTTGGATTGGTCTAGGTAGACTTTTGTTTGTGTTAAGAAGCTGAGGATGCGGAGCATCCTAGCCAACTTTTCCAGATTGATCCCTATCAACTCTGTCGCACGCATAACAAGTAGTGCACGCGCTTGCCTTAAGCTCTAAATGATGAACGTCAACCTTATTAGCACCAGACTCATATGCTGAGGCAAGCTAGAGACTTGAAGATGGAGAGTAACATTGGTGGATGGAGCGCCCGAATCTAGTGTTTTCATCACGAGATCAAAATCCGGGAAAAGGATACGCTTAACTAAAGCCACATGGCTTGATAAGATGTTAAAGGATCATCCGGAGCTTGGCGCAAGAAAGGAGTACATTGATGAAGTTAAGAGGGCGGTAGAAGATCCAGATTATATCATTTCGGGATGGTTTGGCGAATATCTGGCCTTAAGATTTTGTGAAGTGGCTCCTAAACGTCCAAAATACCTCTGTGTAGTCTATCGGGAGCTAGATGAAGAGGGCTTCGTAATCACAGCATTCTTTATATCCAAGCCTCATAAGTTACTTAGAAGGGGCGTGCTATGGAGAAAGCCGAGCTGATACGCAACATATTGGTCGACTACGATCCTGAGGGGGATGTGCTCTACATAAGCTTTGGGAAGCCTCAGGAAGCCGACGACTCAAACATAACAGAGGAAGGGGTGATAGTCCGCCTCAAAGAAGGAAAAATAGTTGGATTAACCATACTAAACGCCAGCAAAAGGACGCAACTAAAATAAACCCGCAACTCGAAGAGCCCACCTTAACCTTGCCCATTAAGATTCCAGATGACTGGATTTTTCCAGAATAGTAGAGGGGCCTAGGGGTTTTTGTTTGGGATGGTTATGGATCCATATATTTGCTAGATCGTTTTTGTCTAGTATGTAGAACGTGTATTGTTTCGCCGCTGATTTTGGGGCTCTTTGTGTGGAGGATTCATAGCGTGCTTAATGTTTTTCGTAATGTTTATATGTAATTACCTTGGTATATACAATTGATTTCCATGGGTAAAGTCAACGTAATTACGGTAAAGGTTCCTATTGAATTGAAAAAGAAAATGAAGCGGGTTAAGGTGAACTGGAGCGAGTATATTAGGAGTAGCATCCAAAAGAAGATAGAAGAACAGAGGCTAAAAGACGCTTCTGCTAAACTTGACGAGGTTAGGAAGCGGGCTAAACTGGTGCCCACAGAGGAATTAGTCTCTTGGATTAGAGAAGATAGGGAGAGATAAACACGCCTCGATACGTGGTGGATGCCAGTGTTATTGCAAAATGGATTTTGCCAGGTGAACCCTTCCAAGAAAATGCGGTTAGGCTAAAGGGAGATCATGTTTCGGGTCTAGCGGAATTATGTGCACCCAGCTTTATTGTGGAGGAAGTGGCTAATGCTCTCTGGAGAGCCATAAAACTGGAAAGGATTTCTGAAGAAGATGCTCAAGAAGCCCTGAAAGCATTGGAGGATATGAGAATAGAGCTTCACGAGCTAGATTGGACTCAGATATCTCAAGGATTAAGTATAGCATGTAACTTGGACTTAACGATCTATGATACGTCGTACCTTTATCTGGCTGACAAAATAAAAGCGCGTCTCATTACAGCCGACAAAAGACTGTACGAAACGGCGAAGGAACATTTTAGAATCCTGTTCGTTAAGGACTATTTGTAAATCCATATTCAATTGTTTTGGTAATCTACCACCAAGAAATAGTAAAACTGAGACTAACCTCAACTATAGTCCCTACCTAAAGCCTTCGTCAAAATGTCGGGCAATAACCACTGTTCGGCCGATCCATCTTCTCTCTTACTCGGATATTGACTTAGAACATCTTTCTATTATTATGTCATGAAACTTTGAATGTCAAGTCAAAAAAAAAGAACATAATCTTATAGAACAATTTTCTGAACGATTTCCTCAGAAATTATTTAAACGCTTACCGTTAATACATCATGTTTGCGAGGAGTCCTTCTCAAAAGATGTCTACAATTGACCGAGTTCTGGAGTTACTAAAAGATGGAAACTGGCACAAGCTAGACGAAATCGTAAAACAGTCTGGGCTCCAACAGCCAAAACTTGAAGCAATTGTAAACTTCTTAGCGGAATACGAATTCATTTATGTAGACAGGGAACAGCAGAAAGCGAAACTTACCCATTCAGTGGTCAAATTCCTCAAGAAATCCCGTGCGTAGACATAAAAGAATGGACTAGGCTGCTAAGAGAGATTGTAGCTCTCTTTTTCTGTTTAGAGAAAGCTGAAAAAAGAAGAGTGAGGAGGAAGATGCTTGACTAGTATCTTTTCTTTTTCAGTTCTCGTTTTTCTGTGATTGATGTTGTGGGGAATAAAAAAAGGGTGTGTGATTGCAGTCGCGCTTTTAAGTTATGTTTAGGTCTTTGTATATTCTGTCTTGGTCTGCGGTTTTGTCCATGAATATGCTTAGGCGGTTGTCGCCGATTTTCAGGGTGAGTATTTTGGTGTCTTTCCCCTCTAGTGTGACCTTATGAATATTGCCTAGTTCAAACGTGTTGGCCAGCTTTTCTCCAGCTTCGAGGACTGTAGAGGACAGTACTGCATAGTCGATTATTTTGGTTGGGTCTTTGAGGTCTATTGACGCGGATTTTGGGGTTCTGAGGATGTATCCGATGACTCCTTCTCTGGTTTTGATGTTTTCTAGGTTTGTTTGGAGATTTCCGATGCGGTGTTGAAGTTTGAGTTTAGGAGCCATTGTGCTTTCCTTTATGGTGCTTTCTAGCTGGGTAGGCAGGTCTTCGATTTTTTCTTCTTGAGGTTTGGTTTTGCGTGGCATGGTTATCTCCTTCATGGTTCTACAGGTTTGATTTTCACAGGCTCTCCTTTGTTCACTTCAAGCGTTCTGCAGACTCTTTCGGGTATCCGTATTATTCCTCTTCCCTGCAGATTTGGGTCGTTTATTTCCTTCACTTTGCATCGGGTTGTCTCTCCACCGAAGGTTTCAACTTCAATTTCGTTTACGTTTTTTCCGTTGAAAAGTTTGGACCATTCTGTTAGAAGTGGAGGATCAACTTGTACTGTGTCGCCGGCGAAAAATCCGCTGAAGGTGTCAACGGTGAGTTGTTGTGGTTGTGTGGATTTGAGGGGGGCAGGGATTATGCTCTCTAGCAGTTTCAGAATTGTTGGTACTATCACTTGTGTAACTGAGCGTAGGTTGTTTGTATCTGCGTTTTTGGAGGTTGCGGTGACTAGGTACATGTCGTTGATGCGTAAGATGTGTACCTTACCTTTGTCGCCGTCAACAGAAAAGTTATGTAGGCCTCCAATTGTGCCTGCTTTTTCCGCTACGTTTTGAAAAGAATTTAAGGCTTTTCT
>DAOVDC010000057.1 GCA_030669695.1 Candidatus Bathyarchaeota archaeon | reverse complement strand
TGGTTTCTCTCATAAAATGGCTTGTTCCCGCTTCGCTCACTATTTCTATGACAACTCTCTTCGGTAAAGACATGTCTAATAAATGTACCAGTTTTTCAGCGTAGATGGGGACGCCGTTTCCTATCTTCACCATGTTAACCGCAGCCGGCGTTCGGCTCAAAGACTCTAAAACCGTGTTTACTGTTTCTTCCAAACTTAAACATGTGACGGTTTCAAGGACCTTCCCATCAGCTGTAATTGCTACGCCAAAGGTTTTGCCAGGGTCTATCCCGATAATTACTCTGTCATAGTCTCGCTTTCCCTGAGCAACTCGAATTGCTTCATCAACGACCGTTGTGGGAGTCATTTCATCTTCGAAAATAAGAATGTTGGCATGCTTGACTAAGTGTTGTTCCTCCTTGGTTGTGATCACAACTTTAATGTTTAAGGGAACATGGTCTCTGGGGATTAGACTTAGGAAGGGTATCTTTCTTTGATTAAGTTCTTTTACTAACTTGTAGTAGGCTTTACCAGATACTGTTGCAAGCGCTATCTTCATTTTATTCGCTTTCATTAGGGCCCCTTTACGTTAATGAAAGACAAAATTATTAACTTTAAGGTTTATTATTCGCTTTGACGTGGAGTTCTTGCAAGGCGTGATTCCGACTGGTTGTAGTTCGCTTGATAAACTGTTAGAGGGCGGGCTTCCCGTTAAGAAAATCTCTCTTGTTTACGGAGAGGCTGAAACGGGTAAAAGCTCTTTCGCCATTCAATGCGCCGTTAACTGCGCCAGAATAGGGTACAAAACGGTCGTTATAGACTCAGACGGCACGTTTTCTACAAGACGACTGTCTCAAATAGCCTACTATGATTCTGAAAAGGTTTCCCCTTTGATAATTTTAGTGAGGCCAACTACCTTTCAAGAACAAGCCCTTGCAATAGATCACCTTGACGAGTACATAACCAGAAAAGTCGGATTAGTAGTCGTTGACACCATCACATCGCTATACCGCGTCGAGATAGGAGGCAAAAAAGAAACGTTTGCATTAAATCGAGAATTGAACAGACAAATCGCGTGCCTAGCTCAAGCTGCCATAACCCATGAAGTATCAGTTCTTATCACCAGCCAGGTTCGAAGCATCTTTGTTAAAGACTCGATTAGCGTGGAACCTGTGGCTACACGGGTTCTAAAGTTCTGGTCGGAGGTAGTGCTTGATTTCAGACACACCAGTCAAACGCGCATGATAAAAGTCCTCCTAGAAAAAAATCCAAAATACAAACGGGTCGCCACATGTCATTTGGCTATAAAAGGAACGGGCATTAGCGATTATGACCGTTAACCTTTTTTCCTTTGTGAATCAAATGAACTGGAGATGGGGTATGCCAATAACTATAATCATTGACGTCATTAATGCATTGTACTTCATATTTCCAGCTTACTGCGCCAACGCGGCACCCGTGATTTTTGGAGGGGGTGCGCCCATCGATGCTGGCAAAAAATTCTTAGACGGAAAACGGATACTGGGCTCGCATAAAACCTTTCGAGGATTTTTTGTTGGATTGGCTGTTGGAACTTTTGTGGGTTTCGTTCAATTTGTCTTGTTTCGATCAAGCAGTTTTCTTCAACAGCTTCTTCTGTTTCAATCTACCATATTGCTTGGGTTCATGCTTTCGCTTGGAGCTTTGGTTGGCGATTTGATCGAATCTTTCTTCAAACGACGACTGGGGCTTTGTCCTGGGTTCTCACTTCCCATAGCAGACCAGCTTGACTTTGTAGTAGTGGCGCTCCTTTTTTCTCTGCCAGTTTCGCCGCCTCCCTTGCTTATAGTTCTGATAATTATCGTGATAACGCCTCCTATTCACCTTTTAACCAATTTCTTAGGAAATCTTCTACGAAAAAAGAAAACTCTTCCTGTCAGTTAGTGCGCATGGGTAGGTTCCGAAAGACCAGATTCTTTATCCCCTGCGAAATCTACCCATGAAAACGTATTCAACGCATATGTATGCAGCAAAAATGAGAAGGGCCCCCGTTAACAGTAGAATGTATGCTTGGCGGGGCCTGTAGGCGTATTTTGTGCTTTGATACGTCAAGAGGAGGCCTATGGCTCCGAGAGCATAAAATATCATAATAAATACGCTTTCAAGAACAAATTGCTCATTCAGAGAATAGGGATAGTAAAAAAGAAATCTTTCACCGGTCCACCACAACATCATGGGTTGTTCTAAGAGGTTGTAGACTCCGCCTGCGAGCAGAAAAATGGAAGCGGCGATCACTATAGCTGTGATAACGAGCATTGATGGTCTAGCAGTTACTATTTTCCAATAGGTTTTTTGCATAAAATAACCGAGAGAAGAAAAACTCCTTTTGATTCGGCTTGTCAGTGTTCTCATTCTCCTGTTTTCATCAAGTGCTCGGCTAATTCTTTCGCTGAAGAGCCTGTATACGGATTCTTAGCTATCTCATTTAAATATTCCTTCCATGAGGTGTTCAGCGCTTTTTTCCAAGTGTTGTACTTCTCCACGATGTTCTTGTTTGCTTTCTCATGTAATTCGCAGTATTCATTTATCGCTTCTCTGTTGCAGATTTTGCATTTCAACGCGTTTCCTCCTTTCTTCCTTTGATGGACATTCGGGGTTGAAGCACAGTCTCCACGGTCTTCTACCTCGCATCTGTATCTGCACTAGTGGCCATCCGCAGGATTTGCAACTTTTCTCTAATGGTTTTGCTGTTCCTCGTTGGGGAAGGGGGAACGAGGTTTTGCAGAGGCCTTTGAAGTAGTTGGTGCAACCGATGAAGCGTTTCCTCGTTTTCCGTGAGTACAGAATCGTCAATTGACCTGTGCCGCAGTTTGGGCAATTGCCTATGATCCGTTCTTGCATTCGCGCTCTTTTAATGGCATTGCTTAACGTTTGGCCTATTGTCTCCTCTTTTTGCTTAAACTCTTCCAGTAATGGTTTTAACTGATTAACAGCGTCTATGAGTATGTTTTCCCTTTTCTCGTTACCACTTTGAACTTGTTCCATCTTTTCCTCAAGTCCTCGAGTGAACTCTACCGAAATTACTTCTGGGCAATGTTTTTGAAGAGTGTTGAAAACATCAATTCCCAAGTCGGTAACCACAATCCGCTCGTCTGTAACGTATCTCCTGCTGTAAAGAGTCTCGATGATGTCCGCTCTTGTGGCTTTAGTCCCGATTCCTTCTTCTTCCATTTTCTTAAGCAGACTACTTGGATTGTACCGCGGTGGAGGTTTCGTAAATTTATCCTCTCGTGTCACCTGCTTTAATCGTATCTTTTCTCCTTCCTTTAGAGGAGGCAACAGCACTTCTTCGGCGCGTATATATGGTTTGTAGAAATGCATCCAACCTTCTTTCAGGATTCGTCTTCCATGTAAATAGAAGCAATGATCATTTACTTTTATACAAACTCTCATACTTTGCTTGATCCCTGGTTCGCCGAAAACAGCCATGAAGCGTCTAACAATCAGGTCCCAAACCTTCTTTTCAGATTCGCTCAATGCTCTTGTAGGCAAGTTACCAGTTGGATACACTGCTGGGTGAGCAGGGTCTTCTTTTGTTCCTTCTCTCGGTTTCAGCTCCTCTTTTTCAAGAAGTTCTGATGCTAGTTTTCTATAGGCTGGCTTTTTACTTAATGCCTTGAATATCGCTCTGTAATTGATTATTGGTGGCAGTTTCTGACTGCTTGTTCTTGGGTAAGAAATTAAGGCGCCGAGGTATAGGCGTTCAGCGATGCCTGCGGTTCGTCTCGGTGTGTATCTGAACAGGCTGTATGCCTCGGTCTGCAACTTGCCTAAATCGAAGGGGATTGGAGGCATTTGGCGAAAGTTTTTCACATTAATCTTCTCTATTTCACCGATTTTTCCTCTGCACTTCTCTACAACAGTGTCTGCCTCTACCTTTTTCTCAATCTCCTTTCTCTCATACTCCGCTTCGTACCTAGAGCCTTTTATTTCAACCATTGCCTTTATGCCCCAGTAAGGGGTGGGCACGAAACAACGAATTGCTTTTTCTCTTCCAACCAAAAATCTGAGAGTAGGGCCTTGAACCCTTCCTGTACTCAGTGTGGCATATCTTCCGCTCCAACGTTTGGCTGCTAAGGTTAGTGCACGCGAGAGATTTATGCCATATAGCCAGTCTACTTCGTGCCTAGTCTTTCCAGTCTCTATGAGAGCAAAGTCAAGCTGGGGCAACGGCTCTTCATAGGATTTTTCTAACTCGCTTTTCATTAGTGTAGAAAACTTCATTCTTTTCGCTGTGGCTTCTTTGTTTCCACATGCATATTTTAGTATGCAGTAGCCAATGAGGCTTCCTTCAAGGTCGTAGTCGCAAGCTCCTATAAACTGATCAGCGTCTCGGGCGAGTTTTGAAAAAACTTCAATCCATGCGCGAATTTGTTTTGCTCCCCTCTCTGCAACGTATCGTGGTGCCCATTTGAAGTTGAAGATTGGATAATAGTTTCTTTTTCCTTGCGTTTGGACAATCGTGTATAGGTGCCCGAGGGCTGGAGCTACAACAAGTTTCTTTTCTCCTCGATGAGCTACAAAATAGGGTACGCCTTTTTCTTCAATTTTTTTAGGTTTCTCTTTATGGTCTAGTGCTTTTGCTATTCGTTGGGCAGCGTTTGGCTTTTCGGTGATGATTAGAGTGTATTTCTCCATTAAGTAGTTCTTTCCTTTTCTTTCAAGCACATGCAGAAGTTATAAATAGTTTGCGACGTTTGTTTTTCTGCGTTTGACAACGGTTGTGATATCATGCCTCAATGTGCGATTTGTCAGAATTGCGGCGCCGTTCTTTATGAAGGCACAGACCTGAAGCCTCCTGATGAAATTATTCAACAGTACGATGGAAAATGCCCGAAATGTGGCAAAAAGTTATCTTCTGTCCCGAAAGATGTGGAAGTCAAGCCCGTTAAGTGACCTCGCGTGTAAATCATCATTATTTCGCCTTGCAATCATGTTTGGAGGTTTGCTGGTTGAGTCAACCTGCAGGGAAAACTCATTTCTATAGGTTTCACAGTCAAAAGGGTAAAATGTCTCTGTTCGCCGGATTTGAAATGCCAATGTGGTACCGAGGAATCGTCTCGGAGCACATGGCGGTACGAAAAACCGTGGGGATTTTTGATGTTTCGCATATGGGACGAGTGCTTGTCACTGGTCCAGAAGCCGAAGCCTTTCTGAACTATGTAACAACCAATGACGTTGCAACACTGTCACCTCTTTGCGCACATTACTCATTGATGTGTAATGAGCAAGGTGGCATAATAGACGATTTTGTTCTATCTAGACTGGAAGAAGAAAAGTTTCTTATGGTTTACAATGCAAGCAACCGAGATAAAGATTTTAGGTGGCTAACTGTGCATTCTCGCGGTTTCGACATTAACGTCAAGGAAAGTTCAGACAGCATAGCTATGTTTGCAGTGCAAGGTCCAAAGGCAGAAGAAACACTGCAGAAGATATCCATTGAAAACCTAAGCAGAATCGAACGATTCAAGTGCGGCTGGACCAAATTGGCTGGAG
>DAOVDC010000095.1 GCA_030669695.1 Candidatus Bathyarchaeota archaeon | reverse complement strand
GCTTTAAAATGGATATCTCCTTGCCTAGGTTAATGTCCAAGGTTGGTTCTCCGTCTGGAACAAAAGTTAAGTAATCAACTCTCTCATTTCTTGAGCTTGCTTCATCAACTTTCCTTTTAACTTCTTTGAAGATGTTTTCTGTCTTGTGGAAGTTTTGCCTTTTCGTTGTCATGTTTGTGGTTCTTCCCAGCTGACAGTAAACACATAAATATGAACAAGTTTTTGCGGGAATGTTGTTTATTCCTAAGCTTTTTCCTAACCGCCTTGATGGAACAGGACCGAAAGCCAGCCTTACGCCTTCCAGATCAGCCACTTCCATGCTTCAAAACGGATAGATTTTTCCAATGTTCTCACTGGTTCCATAGTGACAAGTACGCGTGGCATCTTTGGCAAAGCGTAGTTTGGAAAGCAAAGTTTTAAATTTGTTATAGCGCATGCTTTCATCAATTTTTTCCAACAACCATTTTTGTTACTGTCATTACTAAGAAAGTGTATCCTATAAAAAAAATTCATCTACAACAACATAAAAAACGCTAGCCTAAAGATAACGTGTTATCTTTGGTTCTAGCATTCCTCTCGGCATGGCACCGATGATCTGGTCCACTAGCCTACCATTCTTAAATATTAAAAGCGTCGGTATACTCATGATACTGTATTGCATGGCAACCCTTCGGTTCCCATCCACATTGAGTTTCCCAAAGAATATCTTCCCAGCGTAGTCCTGTGCAATCTCCTCTATGACCGGGGAGACATAAAGGCATGGACCACACCACGGTGCCCAACAGTCAACTACTACTAAGGTATGGTTCTGAATGGCCTCTTTAAATGTCGCGTCGGTTAAGTCGACGGGTTTATTCGCAGCTGATTTCTTCTGGGTTTCAGTGACTTTTTCCATCAGTTGCCTCAGCTTCTCCTGTTTTATCCTTTCTAGTTCTTCATCCTTCAAGGCTCTACGTTCCTTTTTTAGTCTCTCTTCTTTTAGTCTTTCGCTTTCTTCTATTAGTTTCTTTAACTTGCTCTCGTACTCTTTACTCTCCCACCATTTAACCATAATGCATCACTTCCTTCCTCTATCTCCTTAGTATTTGTGAGCACTCACATCGGTTCATCGCATGTATGGACTTGCTCCAGGAATTCCTGTTGAAGCACCTGTCGGTGCATTCACAGAGTTTTTGAGGATGCGATAACGTCGTCGATTCTCAGAAGCATTGTAGCTGCTTCTGTTGCAGACATAATTGCTTGTCTCACGACTCTAAGGGGCTCGTACACTTGAGCCTCTTTCATGTCACCCACTTTTCGGGATGGAATGCTTACTCCACTCCAAAGTTGACCTTGCTCATGGTTTTTTCGAAGCTCGACGATGACGTCGATTGGTTCTAAGCCAGCGTTTTCAGCCAGGGTTATCGGTATTTTCTCCAAGGCGTCAGCGAAGGCATTGACGGCCAGCTGCTCTTTTCCACCTATGCCATCAGCATATTTTCGAAGCCTCCTTGCCAGCTCCACCTCCGGTGCTCCGCCACCTGCCACAATTTTGGGGTCTTGAACAACATTTCTAACTACGCACAACGCATCGTGAAGTGCTCTTTCTGCTTCAGCCAGAAAATGTTCGCCACTGCCCCTAATGAAAATGCACACCGATTTCGGGTTTTTGCACCCCTCGACAAAAGTCATTTTCTCGTCTCCAACCTTTCGCTCCTCCACAGTTGCAGCGTAACCCAAGTCTGCTGCTTTTATGTCATCAATCCCTGTAACAATTTCGGCGCCAGTCGCCCTTGACAGCTTCTTCATGTCTTCCTCCTTCACGTTACGAATTGTGTACACTCGGTATCTGTCCAGAAAATGTTGCGCCAAGTCGTCTACGCCCTTCTGACAGAAAACAACGTTTGCTCCAGCATCTAGAATTTTTTGCACTATATCCTTTAGCATGTCATGCTCTTTGTCCTTAAACAGCTTCATTTTTGTTGGGTCACGGATCTGTATTTTCGCGTCGAACTCTGGCTTTTTTATCTCCAGCGCACGACTTATCAAGGCTATTTTTGCATCTTTGACGCTTTTGGATACCGAACCGATTTCGCAGACGTTGCCTTCACAAGTTGGGCATGACCCCGCAGATGAGGCTTCTTTGCCTATTATCAAACCGTTCAAAAGAGTCGTCTCCTCCAAGGATTTACCCTCTTTTTTCTGGATTTGTATATGGTCGATATCTACGTTAACATTTCCACCTTCTTCTTCAGCGATTTGTTTTATTGCTTGCACGGCAATCTTTGCAAAACGTTTACGGTCACCAGAAATAATTTTGCTGTACAAAGAGGTTTCGGCGACAGCTTCCATCGTTTCTTCGTCTGAACGTTCTATTGGAATGGCGATATTATCAAGAACCTTGAGGATTTTTTCAGCTGCTTGGCTATAACCCTTGATAATAGTAGTGGGGTGAACCTTCTGATCCAGTAGATCTTCAGCCTTTTTCAGCAGTTCCGCAGCGATGACCACGGCGGTAGTGGTCCCGTCTCCTACCGTGTCGTCTTGCGCCTTTGCAACCTCCACCATGATCTTTGCCGCCGGGTGCTGAATGTCCATCTCATTGAGGATGGTGCGTCCGTCGCTTGTAATAGTCACGTCGCCAAGGCTGTCCACCAGCATTTTATCCATGCCCTTCGGTCCTAGAGAACTTTTCACTGCCTCAGCCACGATTTCAGCCGCCATGATGTTAGCGTGTAGAGCATCTCTTCCCCTCGATCTGCTTGATCCCTCTTTTAAAATAACAACAGGTGTTCCAGCAAGTTGCGGTACAGACATATCATAAATCTCCTTTTTCGGAACGATTAGGATTCAGTGTGACATATAAATTTTGTGCATAATCACATTAAAGAACGTATAAACAATTATCTGTCAAGTCAACAGCAACTAGCTCACACTAAACTATCCTGAAACTTGAAGAAAACTTATTCCCAAGCTTTTTCCCAAACGTCTCGACGAAACAAGACGAAAGCTAATTTCCCCCCATAGCTTCCACATCAGCCACTTTTGTATTGCAAAGCCGAAAGAACTTTCTTCCACATTTTCTTTATTTCTTTGGCAACATCGCTTTCAGATGCATATTCCACTATGGGTTTTCCGTTAACCATGGCTTCCGTAACCATAGCGTCAAAAGGGATTTTCCCAACAACCTCTATGTCGTTTTCTCTACAAAAACTCACAATTTTCTCAGTGTTTTCCTCGTTTAT
>DAOVDC010000045.1 GCA_030669695.1 Candidatus Bathyarchaeota archaeon | reverse complement strand
ATCGCTTCAACGCTGAACAAAATGTAAAAGCAGAGGGACATTAGCACCATTATAATTATGAAGGTTTCCAGAAGCATTCCTAGGCGTTCAGCAGCCGCTTTCACCCTCCCAGCTCTTGTTTTAAAGATGTCCTGTGACTTCGTTTCAAGAAAATGTGCGACGTCTCCACCAATGATGACGGTTGAAGCGTATCCTGAGAGGAAGTCTCTAAAGATGTCTAAAGGATTTCTCCTAGCAGCGTTGTTCAAAGCGGTCAACTGGTCGATCCCAAGGATTTCCACGTCCTTGATTATGTCGTCTGCCTCTTTGCGCATCGCAGGCATCAAATTGACTTCCACTTCCGAAAGTCTTTTGAAACTCACGTAGGGCGGTATTCCACCCGAAGCCATGATAGTCACGTAGGTTGCTGCAAAGGGCATCTCTCTTTCTAAGGCAGTAGCTCTGTCGCTAGACATCGACATTGGTATAACAATGAATCCGATCATAATGTACGCGGGCATTGGTACCAAAAAGATCAGAGGGATCCACTGGTAAAGATATACAAGCACAATGGATATGAAAGTGACTGGTAATGTTAGAAGAGCTGAAAAAAACATTAGAGAAATATACGTTTCGGGATAGATTCTAATCCTTGCCTTTTCCAAGTATTCTTTGAATTCGAACACGTTGCCTAAAAATTTTGGTGCGAAGCCTCCGAAGAGCCTGTAGGACCATCCCTCAATGGTGTCAAGCCAAGGCAGAGCCTTCTACCTCCTTCTCGTAGAATTCTTTGGGTCTGGAATAATACTCAGTTATGATTGCTGCAACATCCTTGTAGCTTCGCCTGTTTCGTTCTCGCATCCAATGTAACACATTTTTGCGACGTTCTATCTCTTCGGTCAAGTCTTCCATGCTGGCACCGGTGCGTTCTGATATGGCTGGAAGCATAGCTCCATTTTTTAGTGAGGAATCGTAGTTGTCTTTCCCTGGTCTCCATTTGAATGTTTTTCTGTAATCTTCATAGTCAGCGACTTCATCTACGGAAATCATCCGTCGGTAGGCTTTTAATTCGCCAGCTTTTGGTAGATGAACCCTCTGAACTGTTGCAACGATGTTCATTAGGGGAATGTACGCTGGCGCTATGTCCAGAGGCCTTTGAGTTAGACGTTTGACAGCTGAGTCGACGTTTTCAGCGTGTAAGGTACACATGCCGCCGTGACCGGTTGCTAGTGCTTGAAACAAAACGTATGCTTCTTTGCCACGAATCTCTCCTACAATCAAAACGTCAGGACGATGCCTCATCGCGGTCTTAACCAAGTCAAAAAGCGTCACTTCACCGCTTTGATTCGTTCCAAGACCGTAGCTTCTTCTTGAAATAAGTGACACCCAGTTTTCATGAGGTAGGTTGAGTTCAGCGGTTTCTTCGATTGTGACAATTTTGCTGCCAGGTTTAATCAAGCAAGCAAGACTGTTTAGCGCCGTGGTTTTTCCCGCAGCTGTGCCGCCGAGCACTACTATAGAGGCTCTGTTCTCCAAGCACAACCAGAAGTACGCGGCCATTTTTTCTGAAAATGTTCCTAGATTGATTAAGTCGATTATTGAGTATGGGTCCTCCCGAAATTTTCTGATGGTAAAGGCTGTTCCGAATGGGGTTACCTCACGTCTATAACAAACTGCAAGTCTGTGTTTGCCTGGGAGAGAGGCGTCAACTATTGGGAAGGCAGAGCTGACGTGTTTTCCAGTCATGTGAACCAGTTTGACTACGGTGTCGTCGACTTCTTCATCGTCTTTGAAAACAAGGTTTGTTTCAAGGTTCTCGTATTTTCTGTGCCAAACGAAGACAGGCTTACCAACACCATCGCAGGATATGTCTTCGATGTTTGGGTCCCGCATCAAAGGGTCAATTCTAGCAAAGCCAACTAAGTCGCGTTCAGCATGGTAAAGAATCTTTGACCATGAAACTTCGGGTAGCCATCCTAGGCTGATGCGATATTTGTTAATGATTTTCTTTGCTTCTATGTCAAAGAATTCTCGGGGGTCACGAATTTCTTCTTTCGGCGATTGAATTTCGGCAAGTAAGATCTCTAATATTTGGTTGTATACGCTTTGTTCAAGGGAGTCGAGTTGAAGTTCGTCTAAAATATATTTGAATTCGCCTGTTGACGGGTTTTGCACAATAACTGCGTGTACAAATGGTTCATGAAGTGGATATCGTTCAACAACTGTGTAGCCTCTTGGAGTGGCCTTTGGAGGAGCTGAGGGAATGTATCTTATTTTGCGTCTTTTCCAAAATTTAGGAGCAATTTTTAGTCTTGACAAAGACTTCTTTAGTTTCGTTAGAGGCCGCTTGATTCGTTGCAACGTGCTTCTCCTACACGTAGTATTTTCTGAGCAATGTATTAAATCTTGCGTCTTACGAAAGTATATTAAAACTCTGCTGTCTATCAACTATAATCACAAGTAAAATTCGTACATAACTTGCTATATGATGATACAAGAAAGGGCGTTCTTAACTGGGAGTTTGCAGGCATGTTAAGGGGTGCTTCCAACTAGAGGAATGTGCGTCGCAGACCTACTCGTGTTCCAAAAAGAAAAGGAAAGTATAGCAGTCTCAAGCATTGTGTAATGAGTATTATTTAAGGAATCGTAATATAGGTTAAATGCTTAAAAGCAGAATAGCCTTAAATGAAGACTATAAGCTGAGGAGAAGGCTTGGTGATAAATTGACAGAAGAAAAAGTTGAACACATTCTCACCGACAAAAGGCTTTCGGCAATCAAAGTCATGTTAGAGAAGGATCACGCAATCGATTGTATCTTGCTTTTGCATCTTGAGAAGGGCCGGTGGAAGAATGCTAAGGGGTTTATGCGGGAGCATGATCTGACGCTTAGTGATGGCACATTTCGATCTAGGATGATGGAGATTGAAGATTTGGGGTTGGCCAAGAGTGTGCCCATTGATCCATTGAAGAAGTATTATGTGATTACCGAGTTCGGTGAGAGGGTGGCGAAGCTCCTTCTGGAGTTCTTCGACAAAACAGAGGCGCACATTAAGAAAGCCACATAGAAACCTCACGGAATTTTTCATTCGATTCTTCGGATGGGATAAAGAGCACCATGTAATTATACGAACCCTATTTTTATCGCAGTAATCTATTCGGGCATGCATAGCTACAGTTTTTGTCAAAACCTCAATTGACGCTCCGTCAAGAGGACGATGAGATTAATGTAAGCGGAAGAATCAAAAGGAGTAATAGTGTACTGCGCACATAAGACTTAAGTATTTTGTACTACTATTAAGTACTACGGTGTTAAACATGGCGGAAGGAACAGTTAAGGTAACACGGAAGTATCAGATTACCATTCCGAAGGAAGTGAGGGAGAAGATTGGTGTTCAGATAGGTGATGAGATAAAGATCATGGAACAAGGCAAGCTCATAATTCTAAAGAAGGTTCGTAAGAGAGCCTTGCTGGATCTTGCTGGATGTTGGAGAGGTTACCCCGAGGACCCAGATGAGTTCATGAGAGAAGTCAGAAAGTTGTGGTCAACATGGAAGGTGTAAGAAATCTATGCTTGGACACAGACGTTCTCATAGATTATATCAGAAGACCTTCCGAAGCGGTTAAACTCATCATGGAAAAAGTTTATGAAGGAAAAGTTTCCGCGTACACCACAACCATAAACTCCTTTGAAATATGGCTTGGGGTGTACTTAGCTCCCAAGCCTGAGGAGCTGATTAAGGAAACGGGCGAGTTCCTCAGTCAGCTTAAAATCGTCAGTTTTGACTATAAAGCTTCTAGGGAAGCCAGCCGTGTTATGGCCAGCTTAAGGAAGCAGGGTCAACCCATCGAAATCAGGGACCTGTTCATAGGTAGCTCTTCCAAGGTAAGCGGAATGCCTCTGATTACCAGAAATGTTCGGCACTACAAAAGAATAGCTGGGTTAACTGTCTTAACGCCAGAGGAAACAATTGAACAGCTTAAGTTGTCAGACTAGAGATTGCGCAGGTTAAGCTAAGAGCCTCGCATTTTGCACAAGAAAAAGACTTTGTGCATTCGTGTCAGCGCTATGGAGTGCGTTTAGCCGATGTAAATGACTTCGGCGAGCCCCTTGAAATGTTCATCTCCGGTGACTATTTTTGCTCCAAGAGCTCTGCCGCTAGCGAGTATTATTCCGTCAGTCAAACCAGGTCTCCTAAGCTGCTCCACTTTTGCCTTCTCAGAAAGCTCAAGGTAGGCCTTGGCTGCTGCCAAGCTTAACTCTGCGTTGATCTCAATTACTGTGCTACTCGTTGAGATAAAGTTGAGCCGTTTTAAAACCTCTTCTTGTTCCATTTCATCTCGCAGATATTTCCTTGCTATCTCAGCTAATGCTATGGAAGGGGTAACGACTTCTTCGGTGTTGAGGTGTTCTCTTACGGTTGTCCCGGTGTCGCTGCCCAAGAAATACTCGATCCAAGCATAGCTATCGAGAACTATCAATCCCTATCTTCCAGCCTGTCTTCCTCTGTAAACTTCGAAATTCTTCCCTTATCAACACCAAACATATCTGCTGGGACTCCAACCTTCTCGGCAAGCAACTTTTCAATGACTTCATCGTAACTTTTTGCTTGCATAGTTCTTTTCAACACCTCTAATAATTTCAGGTTTCTACGTTTCACTTGAATAGTGGTTGTAGCCATATTTTTCACCACAAGTATTACTATAAACTATAGCCTATAAATGTTACTTATAGAAGCCTGCGTAGAACGCCACTCCCTATTTTAACATTATTTCTTTAATAGGCTCCTACTAGGCGAGGTATGTTGAAAACTATAGGGGGTCTATTCTCGGTTGCAACGTATTTTTTAGAGCAGATTTCCTGCAGCTCTAGGCTCTCTGGGATGTTAGTTGCGCATCTTTTGGGCTGAGTTTCATGTTTCTGTAGCCAGACTCGATGGGCGTCAGCTGTTTCATGACATCAATGATCTCAGAGAGGTCTGTAGGTTAGAATAAGATATTATTCTTGAAAAAGATTCAACCCTGGAAAAGTTGTTAAAACTCTAATAAACTCTTTCGTTTAATCTCTTTAACTTTGTCGAAATCTTTATCTTCAGAAACGAGTGCAAAAACCCCGTGATTCAAAGCACAAGCGAGATGAATAGCATCTCTAGGGTCAATCCTATACTTTTCAGCGAGATTATACGCCAACCAGATTATCTTATCATTAACGTCTAAGAATATCAAATTCGGGATCTCTAGGAAGGCTTTAGTAGCTTTCAATGCTTTTTCAAAGTCTCGGTGCTTCTTCACACTCCAAAAAACTTCATCAAAACTCAAGGCAGAAGTACATGCAGTCATATCACCTTTCTCTATTTTTTGAATGAGATCTCTAGCTTTTTCACCTTCTTTTTCTCTGTTTAAAATTGCATTGAGAAAAACATTTGCATCTAGGTATATCATTTGAATCTTTTCTCAAGTTCTTCAACATATTCATCAGGCTTAATTTTAACAGATTTTCCAGATTCAGCTATTTCTTTAAAGACCTTTATTACATCCTTTCTAGGCTTCTTTAACAATACTCCTTCCTCTCTCAAAGTAAATACTACTTTAGTTCCTGGATGTAAGCCTAAAGATTTTCTGAAAACTTTAGGGATAACAACTTGGCCCTTTGGACCAATTTTCATTTCTTCCCTTATCATTCTTACCACAGTTTATACTTTAGTATAACTTATATTTATACTTTTTTTAATACTGTCGGTAATACAAATCAAGTCTTTAGTTCTCTCAAAAATAAATAATTTTGCACTTCCTTAGTAAAGGCTAAGAGATCAAGAGGGGGTCACGTTGGATAGTTTAAAGGAAATTCGGGAGGGTTTTGCCTCACTTACCGCCCAAAGGTCCAAGTGCCTTGATTAGATTTACGGGTCTAGAGGACATGAGAGTTAACGCTTATCAGCGGGTTAAACCGTTTCTTGTGGAATTACCGTTTCAGGATATGTGTTACGCGACTGCTTAAATGTGCTTCTTGAGTTCTTTGATAGAGCTGAGCGTTGATCGAGGCGTTTGTTTAGGAAGCCTAT
>DAOVDC010000053.1 GCA_030669695.1 Candidatus Bathyarchaeota archaeon | reverse complement strand
AAGCGTTACGTCAAAGTTTCCAATGAAACCCTTCGCCTCTTGAACGACGGTTGACGTGTGCAAGTGTATGTTGCTGTGGGCCTTGACGGCTGTAATAGCTTCATATAATATTTCTGAGGCGTCACGTTCGGTAGGCTGCAGCTTATACAAGTATCTTAGCATTCCACCAAGTTTCGATTCCTTCTCAACCAAGTGGACATTGAAGCCTTGTCTTGCAAGGGACATAGCCGCGGTCATTCCAGCTATGCCCCCGCCTATTACCAATGCCGAAGGATTTATCTCGAGTTCAGGCTCTATTTGGGGTTCAAGGAAGCTTGCTTTGGCAACAGCCATTCTGACAAGATCTTTGGCTTTTTCTGTTGCTTCTTTTGGATGGCGCATGTGAACCCATGAGCAGTGCTCCCTTATGTTGACCATTTCAAAAAGGTATTTGTTTAACCCGGCTTCTTCGCACGCATTTCTGAAAACTGGTTCATGGGTTGCGGGTGTGCAAGATGCAACTACAACTCGATTGAGTTTATGCTTCTCTATGCATTCCTTGATGAGGTTTAACCCGGCAGATGAGCACATGTAGAGATTTTCTTCGGCGCAAACAACATTGGGCAAAGTTTTGGCATACTCTACAACAGCTGGTACGTCGACTACTCCGCCGATATTGAACCCGCAGTCACAGATGAAAATCCCAATTCTTATTTCTTCTTTACCCGCTTTCACTTTACTACCCTCCCCACAGCAGTGGGTGCAGTCACCTCTGCGGCTCTAGCTGCTGCTGCACTGGCTTGCGTAACCGACTCGGAAATGTCCTTAGGCGCTTGACAATATCCACAAACGAAGACCCCTTCTATGTTTGTTTCAACAGACATAAGTAACGGATCTTTTGTTTTGAAAAAGCCGTATTCATTTAATTCTAAATCGAAAATTTTTGCCAGAACCTTATTGTCTTCTCTTGGAATTAAAGCTGGGCAAAGCACAACGAGATCCGTTTGCAACTCGTTTATCTTTCCTTCCATGATGTCTACGTATCGAACCAAAAGATCCTTTGTCGAAAGGTCTTCTAGGATTGCGGATGGACGCCCATTAACGTATTTAACGTCCCATTCGTCTCTGGCTCTGCTGACGAATTCCTGAAATCGTTTCCCAAATACTCTTAGATCCATGTACAAAATGTAAACTTCACATTTTGGATCGTGTTCTCTAACTAGGATTGCCTCTTTTGTAGCGTACATACAACAAACACTTGAGCAATATGGTAATCCCTTTTGCTGGGTTCTTGAGCCAACGCATTGTATGAAAACTATTCTATGCGGATGCTTGTTATCTGAAGGCCTCAAAAGCTCTCCACGGGTTGGCCCGGAAGCATTAATGAGCCTTTCAAATTCTAGCGACAGAAGAACATTCTTGTATCGTTTATAACCATACTCACTTATCGGCGCTGGATCATAAAGCTCTAAGCCTGTGGCCAATATTATGCTTGAGACATCAAGGGTTAACTCTTCAGGTTTTTGGTTGAAATCGACTGCTTGCGCTAAGCAAGCTTTTTCACATTCGCGACATTCAGAACAGCCTCCACATGAAAGACATCTGTTAGCTTCTTCAACAGCCATTTCTTCTGTATACCCAAGTACGACTTCTTCAAAATTCTCAGTTCGCTTTTCAAGAGGAAGAACTGGAATAGACTTTCGCTCCTTTTTGACGATTCCTTCCTTCGGAACATCTTCAACTTTGATGCGTTTTTCAGGTCTTCCAGTCCTCATATCTTCGCCTCTAAGGAATCTGTGAATTGAGATTGCTGCCTCCTTTCCACATGCAATAGCCTCTATAACGGATGCTGGACCTAATATTGCATCTCCTCCAGCAAATACGCCAGGTATGTTAGTTTCAAAAGTTACAGGGTCAACAATTATGGTTCGTCTAGATGTCTTAATCTTCTCTGGAAGAGTTGAAGAATCAAGTGTTTGTCCTATAGCAATTATCACAGTGTCAACTGGAATGGTGTGTTCTGATCCCTCAATCGGGATAGGTCGCCTTCTACCTGTTTCATCGGGTGGACCAAGCGCCATTTTCAGACATTCTATAACTGCGGCCTTACCGTTCTTACCAAGTATCCTCTTAGGAGCAACAAGAAACTTTATTTCAACTCCTTCTTTTTCAGCTTCTTCGACTTCTGGTTGATATGCTGGCATCTCCGCCCTTGATCTTCTATAAAGAATCGCTACTTTCTTCGCACCAAGTCTCAGAGCTGTTCTTGCCGAATCCACTGCAACGTTACCGCCACCAATTACTGCGACAGAATCGCCAAGGTTGACTTTTTCTCCTAAATTCGCACTCCGCAGAAAATCCAGCGCGTGCAAAACTCCATTCAGATTTTCTCCTTCTACTCCAAGTCTTGCGCTTTCCTGAGCCCCAACAGCCAAGAAAAATGCGTTATGTCCCATTTTTCTCAAGTCTTCAAGAGTTATATCCCTGCCGAAGGTTGTGTTTGTACGTATTTCTACACCTAGGTCCACCAAGTAACTAATATCCTCATCTAGCACGCGTTTTGGAAGCCTGTAATCTGGAATTGCATATCGTACCATTCCACCAAGCTCTGAATCTTTTTCAAAGACTGAGACAGAGTATCCCATTTTAATAAGTTCAAAAGCGGCTGCAAGCCCTGCTGGACCTGAACCTATTATCGCTACTTTTTCCTCATACTTCTTCGGTAGTGGCTCGGGCTTTTCTTTCTCTACCTTTTTTGCATAGTCAACTGCGAACCTTTTTAGTGCACAAATTGCAATAGAATCGTCAACTTTTCCTCTTTCACATTCATTCTCGCAGGGATGAAAGCAGACTCGCCCAAGAACCCCTGGAAGCACCAAGTCCTTTCTTATGAGATCGTAAGCCTCCTTAAACTTCCTATTTGCGATTAATGCTACATAACCTTGAACATTGACACCGGCTGGACAAGCATAACGGCACGATGGAGTTCCCCTTCTATCTATTACAAAAACATTAGGAACCGATTGAGGGAAAAGTCTGTAAATTGCTTTCCTTTTTCCTAATCCCATATCAAACTCGTTTGGCAATGCAACCGGGCAAACTTTGGTGCAATCATCACAGCCGGTGCATTTAGACTCATCCACATATCTGGGTTTCTTCATTATCTTAACTTTGAAGTTACCTGCGGAACCATTGACTTCCTTTACTTCAGAATAGGTTAACAGAGTTATGTTGGGGTGATGAAGGCACGCAATCATCTTGGGCCCAAGGATACATATGGAACAATCCATTGTTGGGAAAGTCTTGTCAAGCTGAGCCATCCGCCCCCCAATACTAGGAGATTTTTCAACAAGATATACCCTGAAACCACGGTTAGCGAGATCAAGAGACGCTTGCATCCCAGCTATACCTCCGCCAACCACAAGTACAGCGTTGGTAACCAAAGTTAATTCCTCGCACATTTGGACATACATTTCAGAAGGAAAGCCGTGTATATGATTCTATAAAAGAATATCGTGGAAATGTATGTATACCTGATAATCGTAGCGTTCTGAGAAGATGCAATGCTCCTACTTCCATATATGCCACCACATTTCCTTCGAAGACCCACAGTAAGTGACTTGTGTTTGCATTGCTGGAAAGGAAGGAGGCTATATGCGGCCTAGAGCTCGCATTGCGTCGACAATTTTCTTAACTGCTGTCACGTAAGCGGCTGTTCGCATGTCCATTTGTGATTGTTGTGTAGTAAGAGAGGTGTCTACTTGATACTGCTTCGCGTTTTGATAGACGTCTTTAAAGGCTTTTGTCATTACTTGTTTTAGTTTTTCATCAACTTCTTCATCGCTCCAATAGTATCCCATGCGATTTTGGACCCACTCGAAATAGCTTACTGTAACGCCTCCAGCATTGGCTAAGACATCTGGAACAATTACGACACCTTTTTCGTACAGTATCTTATCTGCTTTGGGAGTTGTCGGTCCATTTGCCTCTTCAACTATGAGTTTTGCTTGAACCTTGCTGGCGTTCTTCTCGGTTATTTGATTCTCCAAGGCCGCAGGAATGAGTATGTCACAGTCTACGGTGATCGGGTCTATAGTACTTATCTCCTTACTTCCTAGAAAACCCTTAACACTACGTGTTTTAGTTTTGAACTTTGCGAGCTTTACAGGATGCATACCTTCGGGGTTATACACACCGCCTGTAGAATCGCTGACCGCTACGATTTTGCAACCTAATTCATAAAGATATTTGGCTATCGGTCGCGCTACATTACCATATCCTTGTATTGAGACTCGTGCTCCCTTCAAGGGTATGTTGAAGGTTTTCACTGCTTCTAGTGTAGCAAAGAATGCTCCACGACCAGTTGCAGTTCCTCTTCCTCTTGAACCACCTATCTCTAAAGGTTTAGCCGTTATTACTCCAGGAATACACTTCCCCACAATTTTGCAGTATTCATCGGTAAACCATCCCATAATTTGAGCGTTTGTGCCCACATCAGGTGCTGGGATGTCTTGGTCTGGTCCAACGAACTTCGCTATTGCAGCTGCATAGCCTCTTGTTAATCGTTCAAGTTCGCCTTCTGACATTTTCTTTGGATTACATGTAATTCCGCCTTTTCCGCCGCCAAAAGGAACCCCAACAACAGTGTTTTTAATACTCATCCAAAACGCCAATGATTTAACTTCGTCTAGACATACTCCTAGATGATAGCGAATGCCGCCTTTCGCTGGACCTCTGGCTGTGTTGTGTTGCACACGGTAACCTGTGAAGACCTTTGTTTTCCCATCGTCCATTTTTACGGGAATTGAAACAATTAACATTCGTTCGGGGCTACTCAAAACTTCTACGATATTAGGTTCCAGATTCAGTACAGCCGCTGCCTTCTTCAGCGGTTTCAACGCCTCTTCATATAGGCTAGTTTGCTTAGGCATGTTACCACACCTTTACATTTGTAAACTATAGCATGGGTAGACAACTTCTTGTTATTTAGTGTTACTCTCTATTCGATCAAAAATAATCACTAGATTGCTGGTTTGCCAATTAGCATGCTAAATAGGCTTCTTACAGCTATAGACAATTTTATCTTTCAGGCATCACTATTTTGGTGCGTCCTGACCCTACAGCTTTTTGTCACAAATGTATGCGCACAAAGGCTTTGACAACAACATTCAAGGAATCACGAATTTCATCCCTTGTAGTAGTATGGTTGTTTTGTGTAACCAAACGCCTCAGTGGCTGCTATGATAGCTTGTCCCACGGCTGTTCCAATCTGCTTAACTGGGCTCGCGGTTACGTCACCGGCAGCATACACACCGCTTATATTGGTTCTCTGACGACTATCAACAATGATGTAGCCCCCTTTATCCACTTCAACGCCAGTTTCGTTAGCGATTTGACTGTTCGGCACTTCACCAACTTGAATAAACACGCCGTCAACATCTATTTCTCTAGTTTCTCCGGTTTTATTATCAAACAATAATGCCTTGCTGACCACGTTTGCACCTTCAATTTTCTTTACTTCTGTATTCCATAAAATTTCCACGTTGCTTTTGTCCTTCAACGCTTCCACAATG
>DAOVDC010000022.1 GCA_030669695.1 Candidatus Bathyarchaeota archaeon | reverse complement strand
AGAATTAACGTTTTAAAGAACAAAGGAGGTACACGTATGAGAATTCATTTCCTTGGAGGAGTCCGAGAAGTAGGTGGCTCCTGCATCGCAATCGAAACTGACTATGGGAAGATTGCATTAGACTACGGCATCAAGGTCGGAGAAAAAGTTTCCGATCAGTTTCCGAAGGATTTTGATGCAGTAATCATCAGTCATGCTCATTTAGATCACTCCGGAAATCTCTTAAGCCTCTCTCGAGGGAATCCAGTGATAATTGGATCTAGGATGACCCGTGATGTCACTACCGATCTCCTACGCGACATGATAAAAATTCAGAACATGAATGGAAACCACTTCCCCTATAACAATCAGGATGCAGACAATATCAAAAAATCTTGGTGGATCCGAGATTCTGTTGCCTTGCTTGGAATGTCAATCCAATTGTATCCTGCAGGGCATGTTGCCGGGGCGAAAATGACCAGCATCCATGTTGAGGGAAAAGAAATTTTGTATACGGGGGATTTTTGTCTTCACGACACTGAAATTTTGGAAGGAAGCAAACCAGAGAAGCTCCCACAAAAACCTGATGCATTGATTATCGAGTCAACTTATGGCGGGAAAGTTCGACTGCCGAGAAACGAATTAGTCGACCAGCTTTTCAGACAAATTCTCCGCACAATTGAGAGAAAAGGAAACGTTTTGATCCCTGCATTCGCCTTCCACCGAAGTCAAGAGATGGCTAAAAGAATCGACCAGGCTATGGAGGACGGGATCCTACCGAACTACAATGTCTACACAATATCCCCGCTAGCACACAAAATCACAGGATACTTCAACAATTACAAGCAGTTCTTTACCCAAGAAATCCAACAACAAAAGCAACCTTTCAACTACCGACATGTGAAGCACCTTCACCGAACTGGTCAGATCCAGGAGCCCGCTATAGTCATCTGCACCTCAGGTTTCGGTCACGCAGGTGCAAGCCTTCGCTTGTTAACTGAATGGGCAACAGACGAAGACAACTCCGTTGTCATAAATTCAGGTTATCTTCCCCCAGAAAGCCCACTGAAAATTGCCAAAGAAAAAAGGGAACTCATCAAAAACGGGAACAAAATTCCTGTCCGAGCAGAAGTTAAACAAATTGAACTTTCTGGCCATGCTGATCAAGGAGAACTCATTCAACTAGTAAAAGCGTTAGAGCCTAAGAGAACCTTTCTTGTTCACGGAGAATTAGAGCAAGCACAACTTCTTTCCGAAAAAATTTCGGGAATAACTGAAGTGTACGTTCCGGAGAGACATGAAACCATCTCAATGTAACATTAAGCACGCATGCAAGTCATCCAGTCAGCTCTCTTAGTCCAATTTCGGCGCACTTCAGTTCACCTTTTTTCACATATTTAATGCATATATGATCATATTCAACTCCCTCAAAAAAATATGATGATATCAATCATGAGATGGTGTTTTTAGTTATGTTGCCCCCTACAGAGACAGAAAACCTAAAAACCGTAACATAACAATTTATAGCATGATATAGCGAGGGAAAAACATGAGTAGTAGCAATGAAACCACTGAAAAGAAAGACCCCATAAAGATTCATAGGGAAGGAACCGCCTTAGCCGACACTGGAAAACACAAGGAGGCAATAGACAAGTTCCTTGAAGCCTCCGAGCTGTACGAAAAGGCTCGCAACCTGTTCGACGCATCCTACACGTTATTCAAGGCAGCTGAATGCAGTTTTATGACAAAAGATTTCAACACGGCTGTTGAACGTTTCCTCAAAGCAGCCGACATCTCGCTCGAAATAGGCTACGACCGCTTTGGACTAAGCGCACTAGAATACGCGTTAGACTGCTATAAGGCATTAAAAGATAAGAAAAAGGCGGCGAAACTAAAAAAGAAGATAAAGGAAGTAAAGAATAAACTCTCAACCATGTGAATCGTCCGAAAACGTTAGTCAATAATTTTTCTTGTTGTTTGGCAACCTTTACGTAGTAAAAGTGCATAAGTAAAAGTTATGGGAACAGACTTTCAGGCTTTAGCCGAGCTTTGCGAGAAACTGGAGGCTACATCTAAACGCACGTTGATGGTTAATTTGGTAGCAGATTTTCTAAAACACTTAGCCCTAGATGAAGTGGACCCTGCAACATCCATGATTCTCGGTCGAGCACTCCCCAGATGGGATTCAAGGACGCTTGAGGTTAGTTGGACGACGCTTAGTGGCATAATCAAACGGTTAACAAACGTGAACTGGAAAGACTTCGCAGATGCCTTCAGCAGAACAGGTGACATAGGAGCAGCAACAAAAACCGTTTTTGAAGCAAGCAAAATTCGGAAACAAACTATGCTTATTGAAAAACCATTGACAATTCTTGAGGTGAGACGAAACCTAGAAGCCATAGCTGAAACGACAGGCCACGGTTCAAGAGAACGGAAAGAACGCCTGCTGGAAACCTTGCTAGGACAAACCACACCTCTAGAAGCCAAATGCCTGATCAAGATTATGATAGGCGAAATGAGAACAGGTTTTCATGGAGGTCTAATGGAACTCGCCGTCTCCAAAGCTTTCAACATTCCCCACGACGTTGTTCGGAAGGCAAGCATGTTGACCGGTGGCATTGCAGAAGTTGCCGCTATAGCCAAGATTAGAGGCAAAGAAGGTATCTTAAAACTAGAGTTTCAAATTTTCAGGCCTATCAAGCCTATGCTAGCCCAAATGGCTGAAAACGTGAATGAAGCCCTCAAAGAACACGGCGGAAAGACAGCTTTTGAATATAAGTTGGATGGTGCCCGCATCCAAATTCACAAATCAGGGAACGAAGTTAGAATTTACAGTCGCAGGTTAACTGATGTGACCGACAGTTTACCTGAAGTGGTGCAATTAGTTCAGGAGGAAGTGAAAGCCCAAAAAGCCATTTTGGAAGGCGAAGTCATAGCGGTAGGAGAAGACGGTAATCCACTGCCATTTCAACATCTCATAAGAAGGTTTCGAAGAGTTCACGACGTAGAGAAGATGGTTAAGCAGATTCCTGTAAAATTCTATCTCTTCGATCTCATATACCTCAATGGCCAAAGCCTAGCTGACGATTCCTACATCGGACGGAGGAAAAAGCTGGAAAAAATTGCGGGGGACATATTGTTGGCAAAGCAGCTGATCACTAGGAAACGCTTGGAAGCGGAAGAGTTTCTGAGAGAAGCCATAAATGAAGGCCACGAAGGGCTGATGGCCAAGAGGTTGGACGGCGCATACGCGCCTGGAGTCAGAGGCAAACACTGGTTCAAAATCAAAGAATCACTAGAGCCATTAGATTTAGTTATTGTTGCCGCGGAATATGGGTATGGAAGAAGACATGACTGGCTTTCAGACTATTACTTGGCGGCGCGAGATGTTGAGAGTGGAGAATTTTTGATGGTGGGTAAGACGTTCAAGGGGCTTACCGATAAAGAAATCATTCGGATGACTGCGCATTTGAAAGAGTTAGCGGTTAGGGAAGATCGGGGAAAAGTGGTAGTTACTCCTCGAATCGTCGTTGAAGTAGCGTACAATGAGATTCAGAAGAGTCATAAGTACAGGTGTGGAATGGCGTTGCGGTTTGCCAGAATAACCAGAATTCGAGACGATAAAAGCCCAGAAGAAGCTGACACTATTGAAAGAGTTAGGAAAATCTACGAGAAGCAGTTCGAGAGAAAAGCTAAACCCTCGAAGTTTTTTGGCTATTGCTTTCTCTTCCTGTAAAGGTGTTTGCTGTCTATGTCATTGACGTATTCAAAGCCAACTTTAATGAGTTCTTTAGCTTCTTCAGCTGTTTCAACAACTGTGTTATGGGAATGTGGTTTCAGTCCATCTTTTCAAGTTTTCTTCACATTCTTTCTTTACGGCTTGGTCCTTACTTCTGTCTTTCAACGTTTCCAAGAATTCGATGCGCTTCTTAACTGCCCGCACCTCTGCTGTTTCGTAGTAAAGCCTTCCTTCAATGAAATCTTTCATCTGTTGCGCCTTCTGTATAATGAAACCAGCAGCTTCGATAGGGTCGGCAACCGCGTATTTGTTTGCCCATATAGCTACTTCTGCTTCGCGAAGCTGACTCAAACCGTCGATTTCCCGGATCTGTCTGATGTAGGTTCGTAGGAAATCGTAGTATTCGGCTGTCTTTATCAACTCTAAAGCCTCTTCCGCCTTATTCCTGAAATCCTGGCTTCCGTTCACTTCCAGATTGTGCTTATAGCCTTTTCCTATGAGTTGCATAGCCTTCTTCACCTCTTCAGCAGTGTAGACTCTTTCTGGAAATTTCATTGCACTCCATCCACGTTATAATCACTAATATCCAACCAGCATACATATTTTGTCTCTCATGAAAGTTTTATAGGATTCGTGAACGGTTTCCAGTCATCCTTAATACTTAACTGGAAAACTCTGTAAGAGTGATTAGAATCGAGCAAATCTATCACACCAATAATCGCGCGCACCAATACTTAAGAACGAGGCTTAGATGTATTTTGTAGAAGGGATGGTTTATGAAGAAAGAGGAGATCAAAAGAGAGGAAGATGTAATCAACTTCTTAATGGATAAGACGGAATTCGAAAGAGCAGCCCTAGTTGCTACATTCAAGATCCCGAAGGGAAAGGTTAGCACATATAAAGGAATAGCCGAAAAAATTGGTAAACCACATGCTTACCGGGCTGTCGGTAATGCCCTACATAAGAATCCGCTTGCACCCATAGTTCCATGTCACCGTGTTGTTAAATCTGATGGCGGATTCGGAGGAGAGAAAAAAGGAGCCAAATCAAGAAGGACCCTTTTAGAGAAAGAGGGAATACCCATCGAAAACGGCAGGGTAGAAATAAGTGAAGAGATTTTGATCTGACCACTGTGTTATAGAGGAACACGCATTCTAACTGCGTGCATGAAATGATCTGTGTCTGGGACAACGTGCTGTGCTTGGGTTGGAAGCGTACAGGCTCTTCGCTAGTCTTTTAACCGAAAACTATTAACGTAATTCTTTTGTATGGTTGCACTATTAAGGAGGCTCACATACACTGAAAATGTCCACTTCCACTATCGTTGTTATTGTTATAGCCGGCGTTTTTACCATCAGCATGGTAAGTGCAAGCTATTACGTCTATGTAGTACCACATCCCGCACAACTTCGTATTCTTCACAATCAACCAGACCTAATGATAAATGAAGTAATAGCCGACTTCAAAGAATGGTACGAGTGTCCCATAGAAGTTACGCTGACACGAACTGACCCGCAAACTGCGTACGAAAAGGCAACAACCGCTCCATGGAAGCCTAACGCAGAAATTTGGTGGGGAGGGCCACTCTCCCTCTTTGAAAAGGCAGGCAGTGCTTTACTTGCTTATAATGCAACTCCCTTTCTCAACGATGAAATAGACGAAACCTGTTACTCCTGTCCCTTAGTTGATTTAAGTCAAACCACTCCTCGTTGGTACGCAGCAAGTCTGTACGGCTTAGGAGTAATGTACAACGAGGATCACCTCATCAGCGAAGGTTTGTCTAAACCTCAGAGTTGGGCCGATTTAGCGCTTGACAAATACGAAGGAAGTATAACCATGACCGATCCCGTTATGTCTGAACTCATGTCATCCTTTGTCATGCTGATTCTTGAGAGCGAGAACTGGACTGACGGATGGGAATATCTGGTTAAACTATCTGCTTTCATCAGACATTACGACGTTAACGAAATATACAGCACATGGCAAGTCACATCAAATTTCCTACCCTTAGCGGTAGTTCCAGATTTCTACGCGTATGATATAATGGCAGCCTCCGCTCCCTATGTGGACTTCACTTACCTCAACGAGACAGTCCTGCAACCAGACCCAATTGCCATATTCGCCAAGGGCACATATCTAAGTGAAGCGAAAGCATTCGTAGACTATGTTCTAACTGAACGAGCACAGAACATAATCGGGAAATATCATCTACCAATACGCCAAGATGCAGACGAATATCCATCAGAGTATAGCCCATTTGACCAGAGCTTTCCTCACGTCGAGGGCTACAACCAGACTTTGCAGGAAATCATTGGTGATTATTATCAAACATGGATTTCAGAACAACATGACCTAATCAGGACAGCGTGGAACGAAATCGAAAAACTTGACAAGGCAAGCCACGAGTACACATTAGCATGGAACAACTTCACATACGCAGGACAATATGTAGACCGAAGCGAAATCGAAGCAATATACACCAAAACCAGCAACTGGACCAACACTCAAAACATGACGATATACATGAATGAATGGCGCGGCAACAGCACAATCGCATACCAAAATGCAGCCATGCAACCTATAGTCAGCGAAGATGGTCCAAGCGCAAATAAGGTTTTGCTTGAGACAAATATGGGTGATATTACTATTGAGTTGTATGATGACATGCCTATTACAACAGAGAATTTCAAGAACCTGACCCAACAAGGGGTCTATAATGACACTATTTTTCACAGAGTAATCAGTGGCTTTATGATTCAGGGAGGAGATCCTACTGGAACAGGATATGGAGATCCATCAATACCCACAATACCGGATGAATTTACAGATCATAATAGAAACGAAAGGGGCACAATAGCTATGGCGAATGCCGGTCCAAACACTGGAAGCAGTCAGTTCTTCATCAATCTTGTGGACAATAGCCACTTGGACTCAGCACATCCAGTTTTCGGGAAAGTGATACAAGGAATGGATGTGGTTGACAATATTGCAGAAGTAGAGACCGACGAAAATGATAGACCTCTAGAAGAAGTCAGAATAATCAAAGTGGAACTTGTCAATTAGAGCGGTGCATGTAGGTGCGATTCTGAAGCTACGTTTGTGTCATTACGCGCATCCGAAAATCATCGAAGTTTATATAAGATGAAGAAGAACCAAAGTTTCTAGATTTTTCTAACTACCAACAGCATGTTACCCATCGTACACTTCGCAATGAACCCCAAAAAAAGCGGGTTTTTAGCTCAATTTCCCAGTGTCTACAAAGGCCGAATTCAACCGAATTCTTCACTCTTTAAATAAAGGACGCAAAAATATCATTCAACGCCATGAAAAAATGCTTTTTTGTAACTAGCTAACCGCACTCCAACTTTCAAGACCATGACAACTGAACCGAAGTACAAACGTATCCATCTTCCTATAGGAAATAGACTTCACTAATGCAACTGGCTGCTCGTCTGGCCCGAGACAAACGGATAACAGTGCATTCGTCAATGGACTATTCTTTCAGGTGGTATTGCGCTCTTATCAGCAGAGTTTTAGTTAGCTGTCTATTCACCAATTACCTGAACAACCACTGTTCTTCTTCTTGGATAAACGTCAGTTTCAATGAAAAGTAGAGACTGCCATGTACCTAAAACAACTCGTCCGTCAACTATAGGCAACGTCCTGTCTGGGGGGAAAAGCATCGATCGTAGATGCGAGTGTGCGTTGGATGGATGTTGATAAGGACCGCGTTTAGGAATCAGTTTTTCGAGAACGTTTCTGATGTCGTTGAGTAGACTTGGTTCATATTCTGTTAGGACTATTATGCCTGTGGCGTGAGGGGCAAACACGTGGGCTAAACCGTCCTTAATGCCCGCGCTCTTCACGACTTCTTGGACTCTGTCAGTAAGATCAACAAAGTCTATTTCGCCCCTGGTGGAGAACGTAAGGCTTTCGTTAACAATTCTCATTTTGGTTTCCTCTTACTGAAAGACTTGCAATTCCAGGAATAAAAAATCTTGTGGGTAATGATTAATGGTTGCTGGGATTCTGAGGAGAACGGGTCGTGCATGATGCATGTATGCAGTTTGCGGGAGATATCTGCCTGCAGTGTCACTGACTATAGCTCCACCGACGAAATCATATATTGCCTCCTGGCTCCAAAGTGAAATGAAGGTGGGCTTGTTGAAAATCGTAAAGTTGGAGATTAGAGAAGTTAACTCTCAAAACATAGACGATTTGATTAATCTCTGCATTCCATCAGATAAAAAGAACGATCCCTTATTCGTTGAAGGCTTGAAAGCGAAGAAGAAATGGGCAACTCAAGCCATAGAAAAGTATGGTAGCATAGCCAAGCTGGCTTGCTTGAACTCAAAACCTGTAGGCTTGATACAGTACCAACCCGACCAAGAAGAAAGGATTGTTAAGATATCCTGCATAGTTGTTCCAGAAAAGGAGAATTTCAGAAAAGGAATAGGAAAATCTTTGTTGAAGGCGCTAATAGAAGACGCGAAGAAACGAAAACTAACCTTTAACAACGATGTTCCTCTCGCGCTTGTAACATGGGCGTTTCGGGTTCCTGGACGGTACCCTCAACATAAATTCTATCAAAGAATGAAATTCAAAAAGGTGAAAGCGGACGATCCCTTCCTCCTTTACTACCCACTCAAGAAAGGATATGTCCACCATCCCAAAGAGGAGAAATTCATCCCCCAAGAAGAAGATAGAGGAAAAGCCCTAATCTTCTATGATCCATCATGCCCCTTCTCCATCTACTTCTCGGAGAAAATCAAGGAATCAATACTAGAAGTCGCTCCAGACATTCCAATAAGAATAATAAACAAATTTGAGGAGCCAGAAGAAACGAAAAAGAGAGGCCAAGTTCCCGTCTGTGCAGTAAACAGAGTACCAATCGAGTCATTCTTCATGGACAAGGAGAACTTTCAGAAGGAAGTTAAGAAGGCATTAGAGTCCTGTAGCATCCCACGATAATCTCAAACCGCGCAGATAACCATGATTCTATCGGTTTATGCATGTAAATAGTAGAGTCCATCAGCTGAGGAAAATTTCTAAACATGCTGAGCGTGAAAGAAAAGTAACAACTAAGTCTTTTACAAAATGGCTGAGGAAAGAAAAGTAACTAAACCTGTTGATGCTTTTGTATCCTTTTGTTGGTGATGTTCTTTATTTTTCGCTTAGGTGTGATGGAGCAGGTGTACTAGAAGGAGCTTATTTTCAGGTTTTTTGATTAGTGAGAACGTTTC
>DAOVDC010000055.1 GCA_030669695.1 Candidatus Bathyarchaeota archaeon | reverse complement strand
AGCGAGATAATGCCTAGAGATCCTGTTTGCGGCGCGGTTCTGAACGAAAAAACAGCCAAATTTAAGATCAAGCATGAAGGAGAAAATTACTATTTCTGTAGTGTGAAATGCAAGAAGAGATTCAAAAGGAATCGAAGGAAGGGTGTAAAGTAGACTGGATTCTTCCTGTGCACTCAGTACGCATGCATAAATTAACTTAATGTTGACGAAGCGTTTCTGAACATCATCCACACCGTTTTCACAGTTTTCTGTTAGCTCACCCAATGGTTTGATCAAACCCGTTTCAGCCTAATACCCCCCTAGGTAGGGAAACCTGCGGTTAAGAAGCACGCGCACGTTTGTAACATCACACGAAAACCTGCGTTCTCTAATAAGGCCTCGTCAATTCCCACCTTTTTCAACCTTTTGCAACCTTTTTGGACCTTTTCCCACCTTTTCCCGTCAATTCCAGACGTGGAATAAACCGTTTTCAAGCTTAATTTCAAAAAACAAACGAAAAACAAGCTTTGCGAAAAACTAAAAAAAATATAGGGGGGGTCTAAAGAGAGAGATACACACAAACAACGTAATAAAATAGTCAACTTTTCAGAGAAAGGCTTATAACATAGCAATGTATTTTTGTGGCAATCTTCCAGAAAGGAGAATTACGCTATGCAGATTGTCAAGGAACCATGTGGACACCAAACGCTCTACCGACTTGTAGACAAGCTAGATTGTATGCTAGGTCGAGCAATAACCTCAGAAACCACTGAAGAAGTCAGACTACACGAAATCTACGTAAAGCCTGAACATCGCGGAAAAGGCTACGGAAGCACACTCATGCAAGCAATCCTCAACGGAGACAAAACAAAACTGATAACCCTATGCACCGGATTCACAAACATTCCATTCTTCAAACAACACAACTTTGAAGTAACAGCAACCCGTGACAGCCTTGTTTTTATGAGCAGAAAAACATTAACACCCAAGATACAATAATAACGTTCTGAAACTGCTCTCCTTTTACAAGCTACAAAAAAATTATTGTCGCCCATTATACATAATGAATGCTTAGGGCTTCAACTTGGGAGTCAACCTCACACCCATCATAATCAAAAAAACAATACGTTTAGAAGACCTCAGAGGCAAAAACCTTGCAGTAGACGCCAACAACACACTATATCAATTCTTATCGTTAATTCGAACACCAGACGGAACACCCCTAAAAGACTCAAACGGACACATCACCTCCCACCTCACAGGACTCATGTTCCGCTCCACACGCCTAATACACAATTACGGAATCAACCTAATCTTTGTTTTCGACGGAAAACCTCCACCACTCAAAAAACAAGAAATCCTAAAGAGACGAAAACTCCGAGAAAAGGCTACAAAAGAATGGAAAAAAGCACTCGAAACTAAAGACTACGCCACAGCCTTCTCCAAAGCAGTTATGACAAGCCGCTTAACAAAACCATTAATTGACGACGCAAAACAACTCCTCAAACTCCTCGGAATACCTTTTGTTCAAGCACCCAGCGAGGCCGAAGCTCAGACATCCTACATGGCTGCAAAAGGAGACGTTTGGGCTTCAAGCAGTCGTGACTACGACGCTCTCCTTTTCGGATCACCCCGCCTCTTAAGATATCTCACAATCTCGGGAAAAGAGTTTCTCCCCAGCAAGGGAGTTTCTCGACCATTGAAACCAGAACTCATCAACTTGAAGAACCTCCTTTCATATCATGAACTCACTCATAAACAACTCATAGACCTAGCAATCTTGATTGGAAACGACTTTAACAATGGAGTGAAAGGCATAGGCCCCAAAACAGCCTTAAAACTATTGAAGAAACATGGCAACATAGAGAAACTACCCAGCAACGTTAGGTCAAAGGTCCCTGAACACTACAATGAAGTTCGAAAAATCTTCCTAAAACCCAACATCACATCCGACTACACTCTTAAATATGGAAAACTCGACGAAAAGAAACTCTATCAATTTCTCTGTAACCAACGAGATTTTTCTAAAAAACGTGTAGAAACTGTTGTTCAAAGAATGAAGAAGTTTTACTCAACCAAAAAACAAACCAGCTTAAAAAAATGGGCCACTATGCCTAATTAGTATTTTTGAGACATAACCGTCATTTACTCCCAAACCTCTGAACGGTAGGACCAAACCGACTGAAAAAATCCTAAAGCCCTTCAGACTACTCTCAAAGAACTTGACGCACAAAGATTCCAGGTTACTCAGTTTCGCCTTCCTTTGCTTCCACTACTGTTTCCGCTTCCACTTTTTCCTCCGCTTTTCCAACCACTTCTGCTTCAGCGAATCTTCGACTTATCTTCGTTATCTTTATCCGCACATGCTCACCGGGTTTGGCATTTGAAACGAAGCATACGAGTCCCTTGATTCGCGCAACGCCTTCGCCTCGACGGCTGGTCTCTTCAATTTCCACATCGTATTCTTTTCCCACCTCAACGGGTTTTGGGGGAAATCGTGGGGCAAATCCTCTGCGCTCGCCTCTTTCATAACTCATCGTTTTCACCTCTGCTTATTTCTGAACTAAGTTATTCATTTTGAAGAAACTGATGTTGACCTATGTGACGTTTAGGGTTCCGTATTTCCCTACGTTTAGTTGGATCTCTCCTCTGAACGAAGTAATATATCCGTTTTCAATCTTGACTGTGTCGTCAACGTTAACTTGATCGATTTGTTCATTCCACAGGGTTAGCTTTATTGTACCAGTGTCATCGCTAACGAGGGCGTCCGCAACTTGGTATGTCTCGTTTTTGTACCTTGACTGAACTTCGCGAGTATCTGATTTTTCGGTCACCTTTGCTACGACATTTACTTTCTTCATTCCATTTCTCAACTCTTTAATTTTCAAAACGTTTCCTCCTGTCTGCTTATTTTTTCCGCGATGGCAAATTTTTTCCCAACACTCACGATTTTCACCTTCAGACGCTCCCCAACCTTGACTTGAGGTACAAATATTAAAAAGTTCTGTATTCTCGCTATTCCATCGCCTCTTGTGCCAATGTCATTTATGACCACATCGATTTCTTGCCCTTTCCTAACTGGAACTGGTTGAAAAGGTATAGCATTGAACTTCCGTTCTCTCTTATGTTTACGTCTCGGTCTTACGTGCCTTGGTTTTTCTGAAAGCCTTCTCGGCATCTGTTCTTTCGTCCCTTATCGCGGAACCAGCCATCCAGACAGAACTGCATTGTCGATAAAACGACTTCTAGCGTAGCTCCGTTCCGGTATGCCGGTGAAGATGAAGGATCATTGATGTTGAATATAAGTTTTGTCATGCGGAGATTTCGTAGATTGGAAGCAGTGGTAGGCAGGCTAGATTAAAAGACGCACGTGAACTAAACAAGCAAGGACTCACATAAAGAGATAGAGACACGTATACTTAGGTCTAGGATCTAACATGGTTTAATGAAAAAGTAAACCTAGCACATCTGGTTCTTGTGGCAAACAACGAAACTATATTTTTATTGGTTAACGATCTAATGTAAATTTTATAAAAGATGCTGCCTAAAACTCGGAGAGAGATGAGAATATGATTCCTGAAATCCCATATCCATACTCAACCATTCTTGAAATTGCTATCACCATTATTGTTGCAGCGATTTCGGAGCGTGTTGCCACAAGGTATTTGAAACGTTTTTCTAAGCGGAGAGAGTTGCCGCCAGAAGTTGGAAACGGCTTGGTATTGATCGCTCGGTTTCTGATCATAGTAGGCGCAGTCATCACGCTTTTCAGGGTTGGAGGGTTGTCCACTGAGTGGTTCACGGCGATTTCAGCGCTCGGAGGCGCAGCGATTGGCTTCTCCTCAACCAAAACGCTTGGAAACTTTATTGCAGGTTTATACATACTCATTGCGCGACCGTTTCGAGTGCAAGACTACGTTTCCATAGCTGGTACTGAAGGCATCGTCAAAGAAATAACAATTAATTACACAAAGATTTTGACGCCTGGAAATACGACGGTCTCTATGACTAACCAGAAAATCTTGGATCAAGACATCATCAATTATCGGTATAAAAGTGGAAAGTCTCGTCTCTACTGCTACAGTTTTGAACTAAGCTTTGACCACTCTTTGCCGACGAATAAACTGGAAAAAACCTTTGACAAGGTAATTAAACGATACGAGGAAAAGCTTCCGAGAAAACCTGAGTACGGGATGACTAAGCTGATGAGGCTGGAAAGACACTATATGTTCTATCTTTACTTCAAAAACCCCAAAGACATTTTCACCCTGCAGCCCACATTTCTGAAAGAGATAACCAAAGCATGGGACAAAGCAAAGGCTTCAAGTTCCAGTTAACATTAGACAAGAAATGGCCATTCGCTAAATTGGTATAAGTGCCTTCAAGGGGATGAGCATGATATATGCCATAACAGAGATAGCCACCGCTTTCTTCCACGTAAATTCACGTGCGAAATGTAACGCGATGGTGCCGAGTGCTGCCGTCCATGCATGGACCGTGAACGGGAGGTAATAACGTAGATTGTACACTAAGGTAGTACCCCAATTATCTTGGATAATCTGATTCCACAACGCAAGTCCAATTTCCTCCTCTCCTGCAACCGGACTCCACGCTTTTAGTGGAAAACTAAGTGATGAAAGCATATTGATTAGAAGCGCATCAATTGCGATGTAAACCATTGTGACGGCAAACACGTATCCAACAACATTGAATAACACACTCCATGAGCCAGTTTCGCCACCAAATATCTTAATCGTCAATAATAGAAGGCCAGCATATAGAATCCATCTGACGATGAAATCAGTAGCCGAGCCCATTAAAGAACTAACCAACCATCCAGTGAAAAAGCCTGAAGCGAGAGGGGAAACATATTCTCCAAAATACAAATCATCGACTTTCATTGTTAAATTTGCGGCGTCAGAAGGCAACCAAGCTAATCGAAATTCTAATCCTGTTATGTTTTTCCAGTCTGGAGAATTAACAGAAACCCAACCTTGCCTTGGACCAACATTAGCTGTTAGATTCGCCCATTCATTACTAGAACTTGTAATATTATTGCTTAGATCATATCGGAAGTAACGATTTTCCTCGTAAGAAAATAATTGTAATGTTGCGTTAGAACTCGGAGGCTTCTCGTTTTGATGTATCCATTTAATTCGAAAAGACAAACCTCTGTAACCCGAGTCTCCTGAACAGTCAAACGGTCCTATTTCGGTAAATTTCATCCAGATACATGCGTCATTGGAAGAGAAAGATTTCACACTATAATTTCCAACTATACGATCTGTGTCATTCAATAACATTCCGTTAGAAATCCAAAGTGAAGTTGATTCGGTCCATGAATCTGCCTCAGGCGTCGGATTTTCAAAAAATGTCTTTGAGGCACTAATATATTGTGCCCCCGCTGTGACAAGCACAGTGATCAACAAAATTAGCATAGGGCCCTTAACGTCAGGTTTCTTAACGATTTCTTTAAATGCCTCAAGTGGAGAATACAAAACCCTGAATATTTCACGGACAAACAACTTTTTCTTGTTCACCTTT
>DAOVDC010000007.1 GCA_030669695.1 Candidatus Bathyarchaeota archaeon | reverse complement strand
GTGGAATCAACTATTCCGAACATCATTTTAGATAATCTTAGGCAGCAGAATTTAACGCAAGTATATTGTTATACCGAACCGCTGGTTTTCAACGACTCAGCACAGTCAATACGTGTGACATTTCATTTATATGGTTCGGATATCCTGAACTTTACAGTTAACGTAAAGTCGATGAATAGAACCTACTACTTGAGGACAGACTGGAGAAAATTCTATGTTAACATAACGAATGGATTTTCACTAAACTTCACCAAATATTTTGATCGCCCCATATCTCACTCTCCTCCGTCCCCTCCGTCTCCCCCATGGCAAATACTCAATTATACCGACCCTGAAGGGGAAATACACCGAGCCTACTTTTGTAACTACACCGAGTTGAGCTCTTCTGATTCGTTGTGTTACTTCATACTGCCAACAACAGCAAGCAACATCCACGCTGTAAGGGACACGATAATTTTCGAACTCCCACTATCCTTTGAAGACTCCTTGCTTAACAGCCCATTTTTAGTCCTTGGCGCACTGGTAGTTGTGAATTTAGCTGTTTTTCTTTATCGAAAAGTTAGGAAGTAGAAACTTCAGCTTTCTGTTCCCAGAAGAAGGTCAACTAATGCTTTCTGATCAATCTCAGCGCGGGTTCTCCAGTCGAGGTATAATTGTTTGTTCTCATCTTCAGCTAGGTAGCCGGAGCTAATGTAACGATTCATGTTCATATCTACCCTCCAGCCAGGAAGCTTGTTGCGTAAAAGGTCTTCCACCTCTTCTCTTGGTGCCTTTCCTTTCTTTGATATTATGCAAGAGATAGCTGTAGCTAGCCCCGCGATGTCGTCAATGCGCCAACCCATCATTTTAGTCTCCTTTGGCGTGAGGCTTCCTCGAAGCGTTATATAGAATCGAGCTTTGTCCAGCTGCTGAACAGTCGGTTTCTCAACGGGTTTTTCCCCTTCAAAAACTGTCTTCACTTGTAAATCCAATTTTTCTAAATGACCATTCAGTATCCCAAGCACCTTAGAATAGTCAGAGCCTAACCTTCTTCTTAGTTCCCAGCCCTTCACTCCCGGCTTTCTGTGGTGCCTGTAAAATAGGAGATGCGTGGCTCTCTTAATTTTTCTCATGTAATACCCTTTTCGCCTCAATCCTGCTCGCCTCTTTTCCACTTCATCCATTCTTCGACGCTCACAGAAACAGGAATGGAGATCAGCTGCTTTTTCCCGATCATAAACGCTGGTTTTTCGAAAGGTTTAATGAAAATCTCTTCCTCTAGTCGATGCACTTCCAAGGTTGCATATCCATATGTTACAAGAAAACTCGTCATATACGCTCGCTTTATCGTTTCAGAATACGTGTCGGCGCCAACAAAATCCCAGTATCGAATCTTGCCCGCATCGTCGACCTTCTGTTTCAAGTCTTCCCAAAACATTTCTAACTTTTCTGAGAAAGCTTTTTCAGCGAGTATTCTCTGCTTGATTAGCTCTTCCCTTGTTGTGGCTCCAGTTTCAGTTTCTAGAGAGGAGGTTTTTAGCCATCTCTCGCTAATTGGAAGGAGGTTTTGCCAGTATTTGGTGGCTTCAGCCAAGCTGTGAGGGGATATTTGTTCTAACTCAACAATAGGATGCCAAATCTCAAAAAAAAGGTTAGCAAGTTCGTCTTTGCTTAGCCTTCGTATTTTCTCCTCAAGCAGAAACGGATCAGTGTAGAGAGAAGTTGACTGATGCTTCACCCAGTCGCTTTGGAGCTTAATGACCGAGGCTAGTTTGTGAATAGCTTCGGCGTCTAAGCAGAGTTCTTCCGGCAGCTCCCACTCTGGAAAATATTCTCGAACAACCGTTAGAATGTCGTCAACATCCACGATGAAAGGGTCAAGACCTCTTTCCTCAATTGATTTGCATAGAGCTATGACGCGTTGAAGACGTTGGCTGCCAAGTTTTTTCCTCTGCCTTTCTGCGGACAATTAGACGACCTCTTTAATCAGCGAAGTTCCTTCAACGTTTTGAACTGTGATAATGTGAACGTCTTTTCCCGTGAACGTCATCTGACTAGGCGTGATTGCTAAGTATTGGGCATCCCGTCCCTTAATCGAGGAAACAAGTAGATTAGCGATAATCTCTCTGTTTTTGGGGTCCATGTGAACATCATATTCGTCAACAGCTCTGAACGGAGATCGAACGTGCTGCTGCAACGCGAGGAGAAAACTTATGGTTGCAATGCTTCTTTCCCCTCCGCTCTGCGTGTAGGAGTTAAGAGGAACAGGTTTTCCTCCCTTGAAACCCACGAGTATTTCAAGACCTGCATCTTCAATATCATGTTCATTGACCAAATTAACCTCTCCGATCGCTTGAGCTTGTGAAAGGATTCCTTCGTATCGAAGGTTAACATGCTTTAGGAGGTCTTGAATAACTATCCTCCAAGTCGTCATCCTCGTCTTTACTTCTTCCAAGGCTTTTTCACGGTTTTCCGCAACCAACTGAGCCTTTTCCTTCAGTTCTAAGTAAAGCTTAGAGTAGGATTCGTACATGCGTTCGATGTCTTCGGAAACGTCGGCAAGGGCGGCGAGGTGACCATCTGTCACTCGAATCTCATCTAGAATCTCTGCAACATTTTTCGTGGGCACGATTTGTGGACCTGTCTCCTTAGCCTTTTCTACTGTTTCGTCAAGATCAGCGAGTGAGACTTTAAGCTGTTTTTTGAGTTTTTCTAGAGTCTTTGTGGCGGTTTCTTTTTGATACTGTAGTAAAGCTAGGTTTATCTTACGATCCAAAAGTCCTCCGTTGGTACCTTCGAGTTCGAAATTCAGGTGACCCCCCCTTGCTTCAACGTCCGAGATTTGGACATGCAACTTTTCGAGTTGCTCGTAGGAGTTTTCAATAGAGGCTTTCAAACTTTCATTTCTAAGGTTTAGTTGCTGAGTCCATGTGTTTTCAAAATTTTCGTAGGTTTCTTTGAGTTCTGCAAATCGAGTTTCGGTATCTATGGGGTTTACAATCCTGTGAAACGTCGTCTCTAGCTGTGTTATTTTGTCTAGGCAGTCCTGCATTCCTTTCTGTCGAATTTCTGACCAAGATTGTGTTTTTTCTATGGTTTGATTGGTCAGTGAAACGCCTACTTCATGCTTTGCCTTTTGGTATTCCAGTTTCAATCGTTTTTGAGCAAGGTTTTGCCATTCGTTCTTTGCTTGTTCCAGCCTCACCTGAAGCTTGTTTAGTTGATCATTAATGATTTCTGTTTCATTCTCGATATGTGAGATTTCACTTTCTTTTTCTCGAACCTGATTTCTCAGTTCAGTAACCGTTTTCTCACGCCTTGAAACTCCGGCCCACGCCGATTCTCGTTCAAGGAATTTCCGCTTCATTCTTAGCTGTTTTTTCCGTTGGTACCTGTCGTACTGTTCTCTCCAATAGCCTAGCGTCTGTTCAGCAGATTCGAGGAGCTTGCCCACCGACTCTTCTTGGCTTAGGATACAGCTAAGCTTTCGTTGAGCCTTAGAAACGTTTTGGCGGTAGGATTCGAACCCCACTGCTGCTTCCACCATCTTGAGCTTTTCTTGAGACTGGAGCACCGTGAACTGTTCCACCATATTCTGGTGCATAATAATTAGCATGTTGTCTGGGTCAACTCCGAGTTTTGAGAGAAGCCTTTCGACATCTCTCTTGTTTGCAGCCGTATTTTCTAATTCGCACCAGTATTTTCCGTCACGCCTCAACATTCTTGTCAAAAAAATGTAGTCTTTGTTGATTTTTGGAACTGGTCGACGCCCGCTTTTTCGAGAGTTGTCCAAAACTAACGTGACGCGCGCTTGGTCTTTACCCCATCGAATGAGATCGCTTAACTTTTTAGATCGTTCGGTGTAGGATTGCCCCAACGCAACTGAAATCCCAAGCAGTATAGACGACTTGCCTGAGCCGTTAGGCCCGCAAGCGATATTGACGCCTGGTTTAAAGGGTATCCTAGCATATTCGTAAGACATGAAATTTTCGAGGATGACTTCTCGAATCAACATTCAAGCGAGCCTCTATTTGCCCATAATAGAAACATTTCCGCTATTAAAAAGAATGCGTATCTATGCAGCATGCATACACATGAAATGAGTTTAATTCTGGCTTCTGTGGTAGCGCCCCTTCACGTAGATGATGAAGATTCTTGTGTTTTTTGGATTTTTCGGAAGCGTAAATGCGAGTCGTATTTGTTCGCCTGGTAGTAGTTCAGCATAAACACCATCGCTTCTCAACAGCTGCAACTTCATGCTTCCCTCTTTTGAGTGGGTTGATGAGACCAGTGTGGCATATCGCACTTTTGTGTCAGCTTGCTTGCTTAGGTCCAAGCCCACATAATCAATCTTGTGATTTGCAGTGAAGTAGAGTCTGACTTTCAATTCTTCTTCGGCATCTGGCAGATAATCGGATAGGTCAACGATCTGGGTTGCCCAGTTCACCCTTGGATGAACCTCAGCGACTGTCGTCCACTCTCCTTCGAAGTTGTGGGTTTGGATGCGTATTGACCATTTCATCATCAGTGGTGGAAAATCTGTTACCAAGACAAGTTTTGCCTCATCAGAAACATCCAAGTCTGCGAAGTCTAGAGCGAGGTGGTCACCATCGTGCCCTTCATAGTATTCACCGTCTATCTTGGTTAGGAGGTCTAAACAACTGTTTCCGTCTCCATCGATAGCCAAGGAGGGTACGTGAGGATCTCTATAGGTTAGGATTTCTCCTGTGGAGCTCACAGCCACATGCACATCAGATTCATGATCAACCGCAATCAGCTTAACCTGGTCAAAGTGTGAGTGTTCCTGCTCAAACTCTTTGATCAACAACGAATACTTTCCCTTTTGTGGAGTAGGCGTCTGTTCCAGCCTATAGTAGTCTTCTACGTCAGCTCCTTCACTCGCCTCAGAGGCAGGCAAAAGATTGTTATCGATCACATATTGGGTCCCATTCCACACGTAAACAAAGGGGCAACCCCCGTGCACGCGCGTTTCGAAAAGGGCGCCTTTTATTGCGCTTGGGAACATTGGAAATCCGTTTGGGTCCCACAGCATAGCGTTGGTAAGGTCTATGCTGCAATCACCTTTTGCCTTGATCTGGAAAGTTGTGGTTGCCAGCGTTCCGTTGCCGTTCACACCGTCGTCAGGCGTGGCTAGTGTTGACCAGCCTTCCACGTGGATTACTCCTTCATTCGGGTATGTTTCAAAACTGAGTTCAGTGGTTCGGTTTCCAAAAGGGCCCTTAAGAAAACCTCCTTCAACCACGTCTACAACATCAAGGAGTGCTGGGTTCCACCATAGGTAAACCTCCCACCTATACACGAACCTAGCCTCTGAGATGTTTATACTCAAGTCGAAAGATTGCCCGAGGTTTCCAGTATTTGAGTAAGGCTTCAAGTGAACTCTGGTGTACGGGGCTAACATGAAGTCAGCAGTTATCGATCCGCCCGAAGGCACAGTTCTTACGGTGGTGTAGCTTGCGTATCCTGCAGCTGAAGCGGTGACATTGTAGGTCCAAGATGGCAAATTGGAGATGACATAGTCACCATTTGCGTCGGTGATGTTGGTGTGATCGTTCACCGTCACAGTGGCTCCGGCTATTCCGCTGCCAGTTTTGGTATCTGTCACGTTACCGATGATGCTTCCGGGGGGAATTGTTTCCAGTGCAAAATTCTGAGTGGTGGTTTCTCCTTCAGAAACCCTAACATTCAACTGTGACTCGCTAGCATATCCAGGCGCTGAAGCCGTGACTGTGTATCTTCCCGCAAGCACAAACATGGTGTAGTGTCCGTTAGAGTCTGTGGTGCCGAGGAATGCTGAATCCGCTTTAACAAGTGCCTCTGCAATGGGCTGATCTGTAACTTGATCTTTCACTGTTCCGTCGAATATACCGAATGGAGTTAATGCAAAGTCTAGTGTGCTCGTTTCTTCTGACTGCACAGTGGTTGTTGTAGATTGAGCCACATACCCTGTCTTGTAGGCATCGATTGTCCAGAAGGGCCACGTTGGCACATTTTCGATTGTGTATTCCCCATTTTGATCTGTTTCGCCTAGCTTTTCGAATGAACCTCTGCTAACCCGGACAGTGACTTGATATAGACCCAGACTGGTTGAGGAGTCCGTGACTGTTCCGGAAATTGTTCCAGGTGCAACTTGGCTTAGCCCGAAGTCCGCCACAGTGGATAGTCCTGTAGATACCGTGACTTGCTGAGTTTCGTTAGTGTAACCAGGCGCTGTGGCAGCAACTGTGTATGTTCCGTTTGACAAGTCTAGTAGCTCATAGTGCCCAGTGGAGTTGGTCAAGACGAAATATTCGCCTATTGTAACGTTGGCTTCAGCTATTCCAATACTGGGTGTTGACGAATCGTAAACTCTGCCCATTATCGAAAGCAGGCGCAACCTAAAATCAGGAGGAGAGGGGTTTGCAGCCTCATACACGAATAGTATGTATGATTGGCTGAGATAACCAGAAGCAGAGGCGACAATCACGTATGGTCCTGGAGCTATACCTGAAATCGTGTAATATCCGTCGGAGTCAGTTGTGTTGACTTGTTGGGATGGACCGTTTGCTGATATGGTTGCCCCAAATATTCCCATGCTAGTTTCCATGTTGACTACTCTGCCACTTATTGTTCCCGTGGTTTGACCGAAAACCAATCGTACACCTACTATGACTAAGTGGAACAGCAACATCACGAGTAGGGCACACAGGAGTTTTTTCTTGCAAAGAAAACTTGGCGTTTTCATGTCTAATCCGTCTTTCTTCAGTTAACTGTCGAATATTGGAAAATAAAAAAGGGGGATGTTGGTTGTTGCGTGTAATCAGTCCGACTATTAGTGGGGTCCGAGGGCGGCAACTGCTTCGACAGCTGCATCTGTTTGTAGGAGGCCTGCGCCAACAGCGGGGTCGTCCCATTCTGTCCAATAGGCGCCGCCGTTGTAGAGTAAATAGATGCACATGTATGGAAGTGGGCCTAGCCATCCGCCGTTCACAAATGTCAGAGGAGCTATGTCTGCAGTGCTCTCAAGTATGGTTTCTACTTCGCTCTGAGTCAGTTTTCGTCCTTTCTTCTCAGCCATCAGTGCTGCAGTTCCGGCCACGTGTGGAGCCGCCATGCTGGTTCCACCAACATACCAGTAGCAATCTTCGGGGTCTTCTGGCAAAGGTCCAGCTTCAGGGGTCCAATAAGGTCCCAAGCACCAGCTTCCCGGTGCTGCGACATCGAGGTCTTGGCCTTCAAGTTCCCAACTGCTATACCCAGTGATGTATGTTTGTGTGCCAGCATAAGCACCGTAGTAGATAGACATTGGTGCAGGTGTCATCAGGTCTTCGGGTACATCTTCAAGCCAGAAGTCATAGTCACCGTCTGGGTACCACTGTCCGGTCCAGCCAGCGGCAGCAGCGGAAATCACTTGTGGATAGCCACCAGGATAGCCCATGCCACTGACATCATTGTTGCCTGCGGATGCGACGACGATGACTCCAGCAGCAATTGCTCTGTCAATGGCTTCTTCAACTTCAGCCATTGGCACAGATGCGCCTAAGCTCAAGTTGATGATGATCTTTCCAGGCTCAAGAGTTCCATCCTCAACCAGCGATGTGATGTAGTCGATGCCTGCAGCAACCATTCCTGATGTGCCCCAAGCAGACCATTCATCATAGTCATAGAATGATAACACCTTGACTGGAATGATCTTCGCCAATGGAGCAACGCCTGTGATTGGATATCCATGGTAGTTGTAGCCAATTATCGTGCTGGCCACGTGGGTTCCATGTCCGCTTACAGCATCGTCCCATGGAACAGTTGTGATTTCGCCAGTTTCTAGGTCTTGTACAAATCCTATGCCCAAATCGGCCTCTATTCTTGACTTGGGGAAGAAGTAGTTCCAGTTTGGCAGCATTCCTGTGTCCAACACTGCTACACGGATGCCTTTGCCGTACCATTTGTTCTGTTCATGGGTGAGCTGTTCTACGTCTATCATGTCCATGTCAAATGCGACTATCCCACCTGCATAGTCGGTATACCATTTGCCTGGCGGGTAGGCTCCATTGATTCCAATTTGGCTCTCTGCTCGTACGCTGACAGGGGCAGCACGAAAGTCTCCGGCTGATACTCTCACTGGTGCGTATGCTGTAACTAGGGGCAGTGCAGTGAAGATACTTATCAGTAGTAGCGCGATTGCGATTGGTGCAAATAACTTTCGCTTCATGTTTTTTCATTCCTTCCTCTTTTTGGTTTTAACTTCAATTTATATGTCTAAATGTGGATAAGAAGTTTGTGGAAATATGTTCTACTCAATAACATAGTTAGTGCATGCGTATGCCTGCACATTTCAAAAGATTGACACTTAGGCTACGAACCTTTGAGTACATCTCCACTTCTCAAAAAATCCAAAGGTTGTGTACACATGAAAAAATGTGAGTCGGGTTATCCGAACAGAGAGTGGTACCAGTCTATTATGTACTCTGGCAGAATGAGCCCTTTTTCTCTCAACCTTTCCACCAACTTCACGGGAAGCGGGCTCAATACAAACGCAGCTCTCATGTAAAACCTTCTGGGCTGTCCAGGTCTAACCTTCTCTTCAAGCACTGTTCTATGATTGGATTTCCTATCTAACGATGAACCTTTGGTTCCAGTCACCGAAAAAACCACTCCTTTCAAGTCTCTGAAGATGTTGCACCAATTTACCACGGACTTTGTTTCCCCGGAATAAGACACTAGAATTTCAAGGTCTCCAGCTCTAGGGCGAGGAGTGTTCACACCTCTTACAATGTAGACGTTGTCCCCCAGAAACTTTTTGATGTGAGCTAGCCTTATCACGGTCATCTTGACCACCTCATCAGCCGTACCCTTTCCACCCAAGAAAACGTCGCTTCTTCTTTCCATTACATCAATCAATGAGCCATAAGCCTCTGAGCCAACGTTTGAATCAATCATTTCTCCAAGAACCCGGAATTCATCTTCAAACAGTTCGAAACCTTCCTCTACGGTGCTATTGCGGAACAAAACCTCGGTCAACATGTGGAGAACAAAGAGGCTTTCAAGTTCGAATACATCACCCATTATACCGGTTTCGCTGTACTCCTCGGTCGGTCTCTCTTCCTTAGCTCTTCCCTTTATCTCAATCACTTTCCCATATTCCCGAACAATGTTTGCTATAGAAGAAGCTGGGTGAGAAGTTATCAACCCCATGGTAAAACTCTCGCTACCTGTATCTTCAATGTACCTCGCGAGTTCTTCTGCAAGCGCTTTCGGATCCTTCGATTCTCCGCTTCCAGAGTTGATTAATAACAAGATGTTTTCATATCTTTTCTCCAGCTCACCAGCCGCGTCATACATATCTTTCCCTGGAAAACCTGGATCGTCTGGAGTGATTATAACCTTAAAATCCTTCATCGTGGCTATTTGACTCATAGCCGCGTTTAACGAGTATAGGGACCTGCCAGAACCACCACAAACCACACAATCCGCGGACCTTAAAGCTTTATACAAGGGAACGAGGCTGTCTTTTTTCATGTCCAAAATGTTGTCTCTAATCTTGTTGACATAACCTATTTCACAGATTTTACCCCTAATCCTCCTCATCCCCTCAAAAAACAAGTAGTCACAAACGCCTTTTTTCGATGCTTCTCACGACTTTTGGTCAACGGTTGGATAACATAGATATGCTTACTTATACCTCTTATGTCGGCGCTTCCTCTTCCGTTTTTCACGACGCACCTCCTTCTTTTTCCACTTTTTGCGTGCGTACATATGCTTGCGTAGCATTGTTTTGCCTGATACTATGTTGCGTATCATATGACTGGTTATGGGAACGTGTACAGTTTGAGATAGCTAAATATATCGGATTATCTGAAGGAACAGTGTCAATTGAATTGAGATATTCACAGAGTAAAGGGTTTGTTAGTGATGGGAAGTAAAAGGCATCACGGTATGACTGGAAAAACCAAAAAGAAAAAACAGCGTAGGGTAAGTAAGCAAAGAAGGCGGAGAAAAAAATAGACCCATGAACCCCTGCAAGAAAGTTGGTTTATTTTCAGCGTTCCTTGGAGTTGTGATCTTAGGGCTTTTAGGATATTTTGGTCACAGTCAATTCTAAGGGAGCCAAGAAGTTGGTTAGCAGTGGAATCTGTTCACGATAGAAAATCCAAACGTAGACAGCAAAGATTAGTATCAAGACAGAAATGAGGGCTAGGAGGTAATCTCCTCTTTTCACCCTAAGCACGTAGAGGTTCGTGCGCTTTTCAGTTGCGCCCCAAGCTCGAGATTCCATCGCTTCAGCAAGCTCCAAGCTTCTACGGATTGCGCTAACGATGAGTGGAATAAGAATGGGAATGTAGTTTCTCACTTTTTTAATGAAATTCCCGCGTTCAAGTTCCAGCCCTCTAGCCTTCTGAGCATCCATAATTGTTTGAGCCTCCTCAGCCAAAACTGGAACGAAGCGAACGGCGGTGGTGAAGGCGAAGCAAAACTCGTATGGTACATGACTTTGCTCTAATGCTAATCCTAAATGGTCTGGGGAGGTTGTGAGAAAGAACATAGAGAAGGATTCAACTAATACGATGAAACGAAGGGTCATGGCGATGGAATATTCCAACAGAGATGGGGACGGAGGTAGAGGATATTCAGTCCAGAAATACTGAAAAACAAAGTTGAACAAAAAAATCATGATCGCAAAGAATAAAGCCCCTCTTAGAGATCGAACCCACTCCCGCTGAACACCAGCCACAAACACAAATGGCAATTGAATGAAAAACAACAGAATGAGAGGTAGCAACTGATTAAACATGATCGCAATCACGAACATCACCAAAACATAGAAGAATTTGACTCGTGGATCCAGCTGGTGAATCGGAGAATAGACTCTTCTAAACTTGAAGCCGTCAAAAACGCTCATGAGGAGACCCCCAAACGATCAAGCAGAACTTTTCTTGCATCATAGACATCAATCACGTTGGTGGGCAACTTCAAATCTGAAAGCTCAAAGAATATCTGTGAAACCTGCGGAGGCACAATAAACGCCTGCGTAACTAAGTCACGGTTGGTTAGAGTTTCCTTAGCGCCTCCCTCAGCCACTATCTTTCCTTGAGCCATCAAAATTACGTGAGGATTACATTCGGCCACAAATTCAACGTCATGCGTGACAATGATCACAGTCTTTCCCTGTGTGTTCAATTGAACAATAAATTGTCGCAGTTTCTCTTTTTGTTGATAATCTTGGCCAATCGTTGGTTCATCAAGAATCACAACGTCAGGATTCCATGCAAGAACCGAAGCTAGGGCAACCCTTTTTCTCTCACCCCCACTAAGCATGAAAGGAGACGTTTGACGATACCGTGTCAAATTTAAAAGACTTAAAGCCCACGTTACCCGTTTTTTTACGAGCTGTTCCTTGAAGCCGAAGTTTTGAAGAGCAAAGGCAACCTCATCTTCAACAGTCTCGCAGAAAAGCTGATGATCTGGATTTTGAAACACGAATCCTACCTTTCGTGAAAGTTTGGCCACGCTCACCTTCCGAGTGCTAACTCCATCAACGGCAACCTCTCCTTTCGTCGGCTTCAACAATCCGTTAATATGCTTCACTAGGGTTGTTTTTCCCGCACCATTCTGGCCCATAATCGCAATGAACTCTCCGTCTCGAATTGCAAGAGAAACACCGCTTAAAGCTTCAACGCCGTTGGGATAGGTGAAATAAACATCCTTAACCTCGATCATGCGTCAAGACCTCCCGTAAGAGTTGAGATGCTTCCTCCGAATTTACCGGTACCTTCTTGAGGGATATTCCCTTTTCTTTGAGAATCTGGTAAAGTCTGGTTGCTTTAGGAATCCCAACGCCGATCAAACGGGCGCTATCAGAGTTAAATACCTCTCGAGGCTCACCGTCTAACACCACCTTTCCTTCATCCATCACTATAACATGATTTGCATATTTTGAAGCCAAATCCAATCGGTGTTCAACGAGGATGACCGTAATACCCAGTTTTTTGTTCAGCTCATTGATCACGTCGAAGATTTTTTGGGCACCCACTGGATCGATAAAAGATGTTGGTTCATCAAGAATCATTACGTTTGGCTGCATCGCGAGTACACATGCAATGGCTACACGCTGTTGCTGTCCTCCAGAAAGCTCGTGCGGCGGTCTCTC
>DAOVDC010000068.1 GCA_030669695.1 Candidatus Bathyarchaeota archaeon | reverse complement strand
CCTAGTCCTCTATGTCACACATATGGAACAATCATGCAATGAATAATTTGTATGGTGAAACTAAAATGATAGAGGTTGAAAAGAAGGGAATTGGAAAGGCAAAAGTCGGTCTATTGATACCCGTTATCTTAGTGGTTATACTTGCCGTTTCAAATGTCTGGTCTTATACAACCCTACAAGACCAAATATACACTCTTGGCAATGCGAGAGATAACCTACAGGGTAACGTGAACACATTTCAGTCCCAAATAAATTCATTAAATACAACACATCAAGACTATGTATCAACTCACAATTATTCAAATTCTGAATATGATTCGCTCCAATCTCAAGTAAGCACGCTCAAAAATGAGAATATAATACTGAGCGCGCAGATTGCTGGGATGAATGAGACGCTGACTTTGTTTGAAAGGCAAACAAGAGAAGTATTTTATTTCAGAATTTTTTCATTGTACAACTACAAGACTGAGGAGTACTGGTATGCGTGGTATAAGATAAAATCTGCTGATTATTACAACTATAGGTTCGATGTTGAGACTCATGCTCCAGCACTTTTAAACGATAGAGTTACTGAAGAGTTGATATCGAAGACTACTGGTTCTTGGAATGACTCGCAAAGCGATGTTATAGAAGAACTAGCGTACGATCTTTGGCAAGTTAGTCAAAGAGATGAAGAGGTATTCGTGAACCTTGCGATGCAACTCGTCCATCAACTTTGTTATAACGTGACATTATACACAAAATATCCCATAGAAACACTAGTTGAAGTATCAGGGGATTGTGATAACTTAGCAGTCTTAACAGCATCGATACTAAATGCTGGTGGATTCGATGTTGTACTCTTGCTTGTATATGCCGATGGCGGAGGTCATTGTATGCTTGGGGTTTCCATGGATTCTCCCCCTGATGATCTTTATGATTACGGAAGAATTGAGAGCTACTATGTAGATGATGATGACGAGCGATATTGGCTGATTGAGGCTACATGGGGAGACCCAGGAGGAGCCAATTGGATGGACCCTACAACGCCTGATGCTTACAATTATGTAGGCGCTTTTGTAGGAGACAATCCTTGGGAAGAGATAGAGATAGTCAGCATAATCCATCCAGACTGGTAATTGATTCATTGATGCCTGTTGGACTAGAAAAAAGAGCTGACCGTAAGCCTTGCATGCATGCAAGCTTTTGAATGTTACTTTCTATGACAAGTATAAATATGCCTCTATGAGAAAATTAGAGTAAAAGGGCATAAGAACGGTTTTAGATTACTTCTAGCTTCAAATTTATTCAAATGACCAACGTTTTTTAAGACTTTATAGCTCCTCTCCCCAAAGGTATGAATCTCTGTATTTCTTCCAGAGGAATATCAAGAATTCGCTTTTGTAACACCTCAGGAAATTTTTTTGCCAAAAGCCCTCGGATATGTTTTGCAAACCCACCGCTTTTTTGATTCCCTGGAATTATTTCAATGTAGACGCTTGTCTGTTTAGAGATAGCTTCTACGGGCCCTCCAACAACCAGAGGGCATCCTTCTTTCATCTGAATCCCAATAGCAATCTGCAAAGGTACATTCCGGACGTAGTTTTTCGATCCACGAATAATAAATGCCCCTCTTTTTAGTGGTAAGGCGTTTTTGCTCACTTGTTTGGGAGAAACCCAGTAAACGTTAACCGTGTCGAACATTTCTCTCCAAGCCCGGGAATATGAAGCTGCAAGTTGAGCTGATTCGTTTATCGTTTGTTTGGGCGGATGTTTTCCTTCGGTCTTGATTAGAACGAAGGGCGCACCGACGACATCCGCGTGGAAAATAACATCATGAGGTTCCATGTGTTTTTTGACAAGAATTTCATTAGTTGTTGCATCTCTTCCTCCGAGCACAAGGAAACCCTCCGAAGAATGAAACCATCGGAATTTTTCGTACCAAGCCCTTTTTCGTCTTTCAGGTGGAAGTTTGCGGGTTTCCTTCACTAGCTTAACCCTTTGTTGTTGCAAATCCATAATCTTGGTTTTTGTTTCTTTTAGGGCTTTCTTAACTCCCTCAAGTTTCCTTTTAGCCTTTTTCGCTTTCTTGTAATAGTCTGCTGCGTTGACTTGAATAGAACGACGAATGTTAAGAGGAAACACCAAGTCATCCACCGAAACGTTAAGTATTAGGCGTTCAGGCTGAAGAGAATAAAAGTGAATGACGGGGATATGTTCTGCTTTCTTTTCCTTTTCGATGCTTGAGACTATTTGTTTCCAAGATTTTCCATCTCTTTTCTGACCCACGATTTTTTGGAGGAGAAACTGTAAGTTATTGAAGTGCGTATAGATTATGTCACCAATTTTTCTGTTTTGTTCAATCTTCTCCATCGAATCTATCAAGGCTTTCTGTTGTCTCTTGATGATTCTTCGTTGTTTCGCCAGCTCTTTCTCAGCTTCTTTAGAAACCTCAACTACCCTTTCTTCCACCGCTGTCTTTGTGTAGTATTCATCAAGAGCCCCGTTGACAGTTTTATATTGTTTTTGTTTGAAGTGAGCATACTTTTTTAGGAGCATGGGAGTTACATCAATCCACGTGTCTCGTTCATCAATTACGATACAAGGCTCTATATTCCCAGTTTTAATGACGGCGAGAATTTGGTGGAACTCGTCGAAAATTCTACCAGTCTCTTGGCTCGTAAGGGATTCACAAGCAACATCTTTGTTGACGCCCGCACGAAGAAGAAATTCCTCGGCGTAGAATCCACCGATACTCAGAAATTTCGTGAGAGCCTTTACTATTTCTAGTTGCCCTAGAGTTTTTATCTCGCCGAAGTCTGGGCGACTCAGTTTGAAAGGGTTTCTGCCGCGTGGAGGAGCATGCTGAAAGATTTCGCCGCGCAAAATGTTTCGATCTCGCATTCTCCGATACGTTAAGGCGTGTAAAATCTTGTTTTGTGGGTCCACCAGAATGATGTTTCCTCCACCGAACAGTTCCGATATAAGTTGGAAGTCTCCTTTTCCCGTGCTTACGTAAATTATGACGGCTCGTTCAAACTCGTGCTGTTGGATTCCTGTGATCCTACCGTTTCTGAGGTGTTTTCTGAGAGCCATACAAAAGGCGGCAGGCCTTTTTGGTTTTTCAAGAGCATACGAGGTTAGGTGAAGTCGCTTTCCCGCCTCTATGAGTAGGTGAAGAGATGGTTGGCTTGGTTGACGAAGCTTTAAAAGCAAAGTAGTGGGATTAATTTGGTAAATGTTATCAATACGAGCACCCTTAATAGTTCGGTCAAGTTCAGGAGTGAGCGCAGCAATGTCGAAACTTGTCATCTCTTCCTTCAATGTGGTTCCCTCTAAGAAGGTGAGAAAATGAAGCCTTTAAGCGTTGTTTATTCAATTAGAGTCTGCTTAGGCATTGTTGCAGCTGTAATGTGTGTTCTTTTAAGACTTGACGACCTTCTAACGGGTGTTTCACTTGGAATCTTTTTTTATCTTCTCACGTATTATTTTCTTAAGCATTTTTTCGTTGCCAAGGTGGAAAAACCGTCTAAAATAATGACTATGGGGATAGGTGCCTATTTCCTTACGTTTGCTGTCGCATTTGGCTTATTGTTTACACTTATGATTCCTACAGCTGTTTTTACATACTTGCCTGAATCACCTGTCGTAGGGCAAATGATAACCTTCGACGCGACGGGAAGCTATAATCTATTTGGCGGTATAGAGAGTTTTGCCTGGGATTTTGACGATGAAACCACGGGAACCGGTAACGTTGCGACTCACACCTATACTGAGACTGGAACATACACCGTAACCCTCAATGTTACTGACAATGATGGGCATACAAGTACGTCGCAAAAACTCATCACTGTTACTGACAGCACTGAAACCTAAAAATAAGCACCGTTATGTAAGTTTCGTCTGTACAATTCTTTTGAGTTTAGCGCTCGTCTCGGATTCAATCTGTTTCGGCTTAATTCTAACCGCCTCTTCAGGTTTTTTCTTTGTTCGCTGCTTAGGTTTCACGCTTTTTATGGCCTTAGCCTCCGTAGACTTCTCAAGTTTTGCTAGTATACGCATGTAGTTAGCCCAAGCTGAGAAGAAGCCTCGATCATAATCAGCGTGAAGCTTGCTTCTAGTGTGTTTTAAGAATTCGCGTCGATAATTTTTTAACTCATCTGGGTTGTTGAAATCGTTGTTTGAAAGAAAAGCATATCGATCGTTATTCGATTTCTTGGCTAAAAATATGCCGTGGAGCGCCTGAAAATATCCGCTGTTCCACTCGGTTTTCTGTATTCTCTGCTTTAGCCGTTCAAGCATTCGTTCTGCCTCGGCAAACCGTCTCTTTGTTACAAGTTGAAAGAATCGTGTCACGAAGGCTGACGGGATAGGCATTTTATCTTCGTCTCGGCTTATCTTCCTCGGCTACGTCTTCTACTCCGTTTTCAGTAATCTTGAACACCCTCTCACCTTCGGGTAGGTAGGAGCTTGAAACGAGGCGGGCGATTCTTACGGGTCCACGTGCAGACTTGCGAAGGTATAAGCGGGTGTGGCTTGTATGTGCAACGATGTGACCGCCGATGGGATGTACGGCGTCGCCGAAGAAAACGTCTGGCTTGGCCATCACTTGATTTGTTACAACTGCGGCGGCGTTGAAGGCGCGGGCTAAA
>DAOVDC010000010.1 GCA_030669695.1 Candidatus Bathyarchaeota archaeon | reverse complement strand
TGATGACCCGGTCTGAGCACTCACAAATATTTAACGGAATACAGAAAGGAAGTGACACTTTATGGTTAACTGGTGGGAAAGTAAAGGGTACGAGAATAAGTTAAAGAAACTACTAGAAGAAAGTGAAAGACTAAAAGAAGAGAGACTTAAAAAGGAACGTAGAGTCTTGAAGAAAAGGTTAGAACCATCTCGAGAAAAGGCAAAATCAGCTTCGAATAAAACCATCGACCTAACTGATGCCACCTTTACAGAGGCTGTTCAGAACCATCCCCTGGTGGCTGTTGACTGTTGGGCGCCGTGGTGCCATCCATGTGTTTATGTCTCCCCCATCGTAGACGAGATTGCGCGGGACTACACGGGTAGAATCTTCTTTGGGAAACTGAACGTGGATGAAAACAAAAAAGTCGCCATGCAGTACGGGATAATGAGCATACCGACGCTGTTAGTGTTCAAGAACGGTAAGCTAATGGACCAGATTATCGGCGCAATGCCGAGGCAGATGCTGGAACCGAGGATAACACGCCACTTGTAGAGTAGCCGCTTTTGATAGTGCTAACAAAGATGTCTGTTGAGATAAAAATCGATTATGATAAATGCGTTAGCTGTAAAGAATGCGTCAAAGCCTGTAGTTACGGTGTCCTAGAATGGCTTGACGACACACCGATCATCGTGAATGCCAGTAGTTGTGCAGCTTGTCTGGAATGTGAAAAGAACTGCCCTGTTAACGCGATAAGTGTAAAGGAAAGATAGTGCAGATAGCCCTCTGTGGTCCGCGCTGAACAGGCTAGGGGTTGTAGCTTGGGAAGATCTCCTTTTTCCCCGGGATGTAGATTGACTCAGAGTACGTCTCCGCGAACATAACATCCACAAGAAGATCAACGTACAGCATATTCCGTGCTATAGCGTTCGCTTCATCTCGCTTCGTCATCGCTAGCAGTGTCGTGTATGCACCTGAAAGCGAACCGTTTCCAATCGGGTGAATCTTCGCGTTCGGAAATTCAGGAAATATCCCAAGTTTTGTCGCATTTTTCAGATCGGTGTATGCACCAAAGGCTCCTGCAAGATAAAAGTTCTTGACATCATAGATGGAAAGCTTGAATTTCCTCATCAAAACCATTATCCCACCGCAAGTGGCTCCCTTCGAATCCATAATGTAATCCATGTCACGTTGCGTTATTACTATGTCTCGGCTGATCGCCGTTTTCTCCGCAGGAACTACGACGTACTCCAACCCGTCTCTTCCTTTTCTAACAAGGGGTGTTCTGCCCTCAACAATTTTTCCCCTGAAATCGAGAATGCCGACAGAAAACATCTCCGCCGCAGCGTCAATAATGCCTGAGCCGCAGATGCCCTTCGGAAGCGTGTTCCCGATAACCGTGTATTCTGCCTCGAAGGGTTCAGGATCGATTTTTATATGTTCTATTCCACCTTGCATCCCACGCATTCCAAATCTGACGCCAGCTCCTTCGAAAGCGGGACCAGATGCGACAGAACATGATACTAGCCAATTCTTGTTGCCGAGGATAATCTCCCCGTTTGTACCCATGTCAACCAGAAGAGATGTTTCATCAGAATTGTACATTCCGGAGGCTATTACGTCACCGGTGGCGTCCCCTCCGAGGAATCGACTCACGTTGGGAAGACAATAAACATAAGCCTCCGGGTTCGTGTGTAGTCCAATGTCCTTCGCTTTTTTAATAATAGGACCCCTAGAGACCTTATCATTCGCATCCACAAACCAAAGATAGTCTACGTCTATCCCCGCTAAAAGATGGTTCATAACAGTATTTCCACCTGCAGAAATGCTTGTTACTTCGTCGTTCTTGATTCCGGCGTTTGATGTAAGCCTGTTTAAGAGGTCATTTATGCTTTGGGCAACTGCCTGTTGAAGCTTTTGCAATCCGCCATGAGCTTTGCGTGAAAAAGCAATCCTTGCGAGAAGTGTTTCTCCGTAGGTGATCTGCTTGTTCAACGTAGAGGCTTCGCCTAAAACCTGCCCGCTCGTCAGGTCAGAAAGGAGTGCAACGATTGTGGTTGTTCCAACATCGATGGCAAGACCATAGTTTGAACTGGTCCTATCGCCTGACTCGATGTTGATGACTTCTGGAGGGGTATTTGTCCTGCTCAAGGTTGCGGTTATAAGCTGTTCAGGGTCTATTGAAAGAAGGCTGTTATATATCTCGTCGCTTACCTTTGGCATTGGACCAGAGTAGCCCTTAAGCTTGATCGCGTGAGTTTCGTCATGTCGAGTGGGTGGTAGCAGAGTCACAAGATATTTTTTCGATGCGGGATCAAGTCTTTCAATACCCATTTCCGTACTAGTAAGTATCTTAGGGTTGACCACTAGGCTTTCCACAGGGATTATAAACTCGCTGTCATTCAGGACGCGAATCTGACAGGCGAGACGGTGACCCTCTGATATCTCCTGAGGAGAGAGAAAATTTTCACATTTGGTCGATAAACGGGAGACTTCACCTTTAACGAGAATTACCCTGCATTTTCCACATTCACCTTTTCCACCACATATGCTCTCGATTCTTATACCTGCCTCTCTTATCGCATCGAGCAGCATTGTGCCTCGCTTCACTTCAACCTCCTTATTCATCGGGTCAAAAAAAATTTTTATGAGGTCTATCATCTCCTGCAACCCCGCAACCTCGCTATTGTTTAGATCCCACTCAGGTGTTAGACTCCGATCCCCTATTATTTAACATTATGACAAGAAAACGTGCTAAATATATATAGTAAGTTGATGATTTTTTGGAAGGGGACAATACATGAAAAAGATCGTCGTTATGGGTAGGGGAGGTAGCGGCAAAACAAGTTTTGTCGCGCTTATGACAAAATATTTCATTGAAATTGGCCATACACCCTTGCTTCTCGTGGATGTAGATCCTGACCAAAATCTGGGAGAAATGGTCGGAGTAGATCTTAAAGAAGAAGGGAAGAAGACAATATCTGAATTGTTGATTACAACTTTTCTGAAGGAGGGAGGTACCACTGTTGGAATACCTCCTTCAGAAAGGATAGAAAGCAAAATTTGGGACAAAGGATTATACGAAGGAGATTCCTTTGATTTGATCGCAGTTGGAACAAAGTTCATAGCAGGTTGTTATTGTCTTCCAGACGCGGCGTTAAAAAAAGCTCTGGAAGGTTTGGCCAAGACATACCGTTATATTCTCATTGATTCGCCAGCTGGACTGGAGCATCTCAACAGAAGAATCGCCGCTGAAATAAACGATATATTTGACATAATAGACCCGTCCAAAAAATCCTTTGCCCATATAGAAAGAGCATGCAAAATTGCAAGAGAGATAGAGATAAACTTCCAGAACTTCTATGTCGTCGGGGGCTATCGATTTCCAGAAACCCTGGACACAGAAGCTAGAAAAAGAACCTCGTTAGAATTTTTGGGCAGAATCGCCTACGACCAGGAAGTTGAAAACTACTCATTATCTGGAAAATCTCTACTTAAATTGCCCTCTACATCCCCGGCGTATAGATCGTTGAAAAAGATCATGGAAAGAGCAGGATACCGTCAATCTGCATAACAACTCAGAAATTTCCTGTATGCCAGCCAGCATCCCTGCTGTGCTCATCGCACTTTTATGTTTTTTCCACATTTTTGATAATTGGATCTATAACCTCGGGATAGCCTACAGCCATTAGATGGATGCCTTTGCAGGCTGGTTTTTTCTTCATCTTATTGATAAAGTCAGTGAAGTATCCGATGTTGTACTCATCAGTTTTTTTTCTCCGCTCTTTCTTATCACTGATTTTCTTGAATTTTTTGAATTGTTCTAGAAATTCTTCTGGAACTTTAACTGCTGGAACATACTTGTCAAAATATTCTGCTTGGCCATACGATCTTGGTGGGAAGACTCCTATTAGAACTGGAATGCCTATGTGTTTGGTTGCGTCAAGGAATTGGAGGGCAGTTTGAGGATCAAAAACCACTTGTGTCTGAATGAAATCTGCTCCAACCTCCGCCTTTCGCTCAATCCTTAATGCTTCCACCTCTACTGGTTCGAAGTTTGGATTACTCGCCGCCCCTATATTGAATTGGGGACGAGGTCCGTGAATCTCATTACCTGAAAGGTCTTTCCCTTCGTATACCATTCTATGAATTAAATCAACCAGTTGAGTTCCATCCAAGTCAAAGACAGGCATTGCTTCGACACTGTCTCCCTTTTTGGGATGGTCACCTGTCAGTGCCAAGACGTTTTTTAGACCTAGAACAGCAGCACCCAGCAAATCAGAGGTGAGTGCCAAACGATTTCTGTCACTAGTTCTTAGTTGAAACACTGTTTCCAAACCGATTTTCTTCTGAATAATGTAGCTTGCTGCAAGACTGCTCATACTGCCAACGCTTTGCGGATTATCCGTAACGTTTGCAGCTACAATTTTCCCTATTTCTTTTAGCGTTTTCGCCCATGCTAGAACCTCGGAGAGATCGGTAGCCTTGGAAGGTTCTAACTCTCCGGTGAACACAAATTTTCCTGCTTTTATGCTTTTCATTAGATTGGAAAAAGCTTCACCCATTTTTGAGATCTCCTATAATCGTCTCGGCGAGCCTGAAATGGCCCTGTCTCTGGGAGGTCTATACTTTTTGAATAAGTCCAGTTTGTTTGCCTTCTTTAATCTTTCATAAATTAAATACCAAACGCAGTCTTTTTCGATGAGTTCAATTACCTTGCCCTTTTCGTCCCTTACTTCAAAAGGAACCTCGCATTTGCCTTCAAAGCATCCGCCGCATGGTCCATTCATTATTCCTTTAGCACATCTGGTAACTGGACATATACCACCGGTTTCGGCTAAGAGACAGTCTCCACAAGCCTTGCATTTTTCGTACAAGGTACCACTCTCCCTCTCTTGCGAGCCGATGAAAATCGTGTTTTGACCTGGGTACACTGGTGTATCGGGAAAAACTTCGCTTAGCGTCTGCACGCCGACTCCACAAGCCAGGGATAAGATAGCCTCTATACCTTCGACTTGTGGAGTTAAGGTTGTAGCGCAGAGATTGTTGTCGCATTGTTTGGCAACAGTAGTCGGTATACAGCGTACTTCTCTATTTTTGAGTTTTCCTCCCATTTCAACGAGCATCGCGTAGGTTTTTGCTTCTCTCAATCCTCTCGGAGGTTGGGTGCAACCGTCACAACCTACGATCAGAATTTTCTCATGAGACTTTAGAAAGCCTAGAATTTCTTCCAAGGGTTTTTCCTTCGTCACTATCATTTTGAGCCCTCTTTTATGATCTTTTAGATAAGGAACTTATTTTTTCTACAAATGAATTGATATATGTATCGAATTCTCCAAGGTTTTTAGGAGAAGTGAAGCATATTTCGAGTCTATTTTCAAGGTTAACTTGAGCAAGGAGCTTTTTGATCGAAAGTATTCTCTCTTTAGCTTTCTCATTTCCCTTCTCAAATTTACATTCGTCGTCTTTACAAGCTACTAAAAGTACGCCGTCGAAGCCTGAACAAAAAGCTTCAAGAATATGCAGTGAATCCACTCTACCCGAGCAGGGGACTTCAAAGAGTACAACATTCTCCCTAACCATGCCATCTTGATTATTGTCCAATGCTGAAAACTCAGACCATTGACAACAAAAAACTAAGACTATCGGCGTTTTACCCTCCAGCTTCATTTTATGAATTAATGAGTTGTAATTGGAAATCGATCGGGACATGGATTCGTATTCAAATCCTTCTGGTGAAATCGCTATCGCAGGACAGACAGCTGCACATACGCCGCAACCAGAACAGGCATTTAGATCTATTTGAGCTACGCCTGGAGTCACGATTTTTATGGCATCGTATGGGCATACGTATACGCAATCTCCACATCCGATGCATCGATTGGTGTCTATGTGTACCTTTTTCAGCTTTCTGATCAAGATGAAAGCATCTTTTCTGAAGCCAAATTGATCAAGCAGATTCTGCATCGCCAAAAATCGACGTGCGCTGACTCTGCTACCTTCCTTGAATCGGCAATATTCTTCTTCACAAGGTACTACTGCAAGTCTAGTAATACCCCAGGTCAGAGCCTTGAGGAAAAAAGACGGTGATAGTCGCCCCACACAAGGTAAACGCAAAAGAATGAAGTCCTCTGCACCCCATTTTCTTAACATATTCATTGTTTCATTCTGTAGCGGACTATTGCTTCGACACGCCACGACTAACGTCTTTAGCCCCGTTTTTTGCATTGACTGCTGAACGTAATTGGTCAGCGAATCAACGTCATAGTATACTGTCTCAATAGCAGATGCTGGGCATGCACTGAAGCAAATCCCACAAACTTGACATTTCTCTACACTTAGTCTAACCTCACCAGTTGTTTTTTCGGTTGATATAGCGTCGTAAGGGCAAACAGAAGAGCATACGGTGCATTTGCTGCAATGAGTTTCGTTTATCTTAACGCCAATTTCGGCTTGTATCTGCTCTATAGGGCATCACCGTTGAGTATGTTGAGTTAGCTTAGTTTCTCCTAATCTTATTAAAGTCTTATACTTTGTCTCGGCTATAATTCACGCATGAATGCACGCCTGCTTGAATCTATAGGAACAGGTCTTCTTCCTTTGGTCTGATCAGGTCAGTCGCTTTTGCATTTTCAGATTTCAGATGGTCATATCCTCGGATTATGGCTACTGGGATTCCTTCGTTTGCTTGCCCTATTACTAGTTCAGCGGCTGAAGCAAGCTCATCGACGATTGCTGTTTGTTTCACCTTTAAAACATATCCGAATAAGTCGCTTTCTCCTCTTCTGTCTCTAAGTGCCTTTATGCCAGCGACCCCAATAGCCACGTTTATTTCGCCTTTTCGCAGTGGACGCCCGTGTGTGTCAGAAATAATAACTGCAACGTCACAGCCAGTTGACCTTCTTATTTTTTCTCGTATTTCCTCGGCGGAACGGTCAGGGTCGTCTGGTAGCAAGGCCACGTTTCTTTCTCCTGGGACATTGGATTTGTCAATGCCGGAATTTGCGCAAATAAATCCGTGTTTGGTTTCTGTTATGAGTTTTCCATCGCCCATGCGTCTGATGCTTTTTGTTTCTTGAAGAACAGCCTCAACCAAGGTTGGGTCCTTTCCATACTGCTTTGCTATGCTTTTTGCAAACTCAGAAGGCACAACTTCGTCAAGGTTCACGACTCTTCCTTCAGCACGCGAAACAATAACGTGTGTGATTACAAGTATGTCCCCGTTTTGGATGTGGGTTCCTTGGTTCTCCGCTGCATTGCAGATGAGCTCAGCTAAATTGTCTCCTGTTTTCACAATCGGTAAGTGTTCAATCCCGATTATTTGAATGGCATCCATGAAAGGTCACTTCCCTTTTGCAGAGAAATAATATGCCTATTAAGTGTCGCGTACGCGTTCGCTAAATCGCTTTCGAGTAAAAATCATTTCTTGGTCGATTTTCGGTGGAACTCTTCATCTGAAGTTGGGGGAAGCATTAATTTTGTTTTGATTTTGAGGTTCCCCTTTTTCGAATGGGGTTTCCGCACCAATGTATCATTGTACTTTTCGATTTCTCTAGCTTCTTCGGCTAATTTGGCCGCTGTCTGAGCTATTTCGTGTGCTGAAGCGACGAGGGGAATGTATTTCTCGCTTTCTTTCTCTATGAAGCATGCTTGGAAATTAATCTCGGCGATCTTTTCAGCTAACTCGTATGCAGCTAATGCTTTGGCTTTTGCGTAGGGATTTTTAAAATCAGATCGGTCTCGAATTGCGTTGGCATCAATTATTAGTTTGGGCAAAGATAGGCTTGCTCCCTTTTTGATCGCGTGTATCAATTTATCGATTTCTTGGTGAACTATCCTGTAGACGCCAGTAATCGCAAGCACTTTTATAATGTTTGAATTGAAAATTGCCATTTCTATCGGGTCTAGAAACTCTCTTCTCGCTCCGATGAGTGGATCGCCCGTGATAATTATGTAGCCTAAGCCTTGCTCTTCAATTTTGGTCTTGATGCGTTTTCCCGGGGCGTCCGAAATGACCACACTAGGTATGTCACTGCTTGATAACTTCTCTCTCACTTTTGCTGGTCCCGATATCGACGGATTGGGAGATATAGAAACTAAAAGATCGGGGTTGAATTCGAAGATTTTTGGCAGAGCTTCTTCAACGTCTTCGACACTCATCTTTGATCCCGTGGTCACAGTTCGGACTTTGATGTCTTGACGGTCAGCAAGTTCGTCGAGGAGAAGTTCAAATAAAGGTGATGTCGCAATGTTGCCACATTTGAAAATCACAATCTTAACTTGCTCCATATAAAAACACCTGACTTGAACATTGGTTGTCCGGGATTATAAAAAATTAGTGCCTCCTTTGGGCTACCAGAAATTGATATAGGTTGTTCTTTCAATGTCAATTCCTCGCGTACGTCAAATCATTCCCAAAAGTTTTAAACTCTAGGATTTCAAGTTATTTTTTCTATGAGAGATTAGCCATGAGTTTTGATAAAGTAAGTTTTGAAGAAACCCTAGGAACAAGTGTTGTTGCATCTGGGAAATGCATTGGTTGTGGTGCATGTGTGGTTGTTTGCCCTTTCAATTGTTTAGAGTACATGGAAGAAGGACCTAACTTGGTGAAAGAATGTCAAGTCTGTGGCATCTGTGCGCAAGTTTGTCCCAAATACGAGTGGTCGTGGCCCAAGATGGAAGATTTTGTGTTTGGCAGAGAGAGGAAAGCTGAGGAAGAGTTCGGAGTTTTTCGTCGACTCGTTGTGGCTCGAGCAGTGGATGAGAAAATAGTAAAGCTTTGTCAGGATGGAGGCGTCGTTACTGCACTTCTGTCATTCGCTCTAGAGAATGGGCTTATCGACAGCGCAGCCGTTTCGGGAATCAGCCCCGAAAAACCTCTATATCCAGCTCCAAAATTAGCCACAACCTATGAGGAAATTTTGGAATGCGCCGGAACAAGATACTTCTATTCACCTAACATCTTAGTCTTGACAGAGGGAATCAAACAGAAAAAGACAAGCACAGCATTTGTAGGTACGCCATGCCAAATCCGCGCAATCAGAAAAATGCAAATGTGTGGCTTAAAAAAACATACTAAACCCCTAATGTTTCTAATAGGACTTATGTGCTCAGAATGTTTCACCTATGAAGGACTTGCAGAGAAACACATCCGTGATACGTTAGGTCTTAGCCTGAATGACATAATAAAAATAAACATTAAGGGAAAAATACTGGTTAAAACAAAAACTGAAATCAGAACCATTCCTCTTGCGACAGCAAAGCAATATGGTCGAAAAAGCTGCAAATTCTGTGATGACTTCAGCTCTGAACTCGCGGATATCTCAACAGGAGGTCTAGGTTTAGATGGATGGACATTCACAGTTATCCGCACAGAAAAAGGAGAAGAACTGTTCTCAAGTGCTGAAAAAGCTGGATACCTGAATGTTAAAACGGTAGATGAGGAAGCAAATGCCTTGAATTTATTGGCTAAACTCTCAAGGAAGAAGAGAAAGACACATGAGGTTTGCCGATAGATTACAAAACAAATACTATTAATTCTTCTGAAGTGGTGTACGTTTTTGGGAAAAATGGGAACTAAAGAGATTGCGGCAGCCAGCTTGTTAGGGGCCCTTTCAGCATTGTGGGAAGTTATACCTGGACCGCCTTTCGATATTCCGTTTCCGCTTTACCCTAGGATTTCTTGGGACCTTACAGGAATACCCATCATGATTAGCTTAATGCTTTATGGACCTTTGTGTGCCGTATGTACTTGCCTGATTGGGTGTTCGATTGTTTTTCTTAGAGGAAACGTTCCGGGAGGAACTTTGAAGTTGATTGCTGAGTTGGCGACCTTGTTTGGTTATGCATTGTTGAGAAAAGGTATTGTTTTGAATTCAATTGCTGCTGTCACATCACGGGTAGGTACAATGACCATAGCAAACTACTGCCTGCTCCAGTTGTTTTACCTGATTCCAGCGTCTGTTGTTGTTGGTTTGCTTGCTCCAATAGCGTTGTTCAACATGGCACAAGCCTTGATCAACATTATTCCAGCATATCTGATTTATTTGAGAATCTTGAAGGTTAAAAGGTAAGCCTCTGCACGCATACATATGGCAATTCTTATATCACTAATTCGCTTTCACATGAGTTTCTGAGGAGTGCTCTACGGTGATTATAGTTCAGCAAAAGCCTCTGCATGCATGATAATGTCTTCAAAAAGTCATACTCCTTATGTGTTACTTTTATTGTGGCTAGGCATGCGATTACAATTGCTAGTCCCTTTCTGATAAAGACAGTAAGAAAACGTGCAAATAGGCAGCGAGAATGGATCTTGCTGAAGTGAGATTGCCTTTGTCAGGTGGTGCTATGCTCGACAAACGATTCCATTGCAGGTGGAATGGACTTACTCAATCGTTTCCTTTTTCTTACTTCTCTCAAAGCAGTTTTTCTTTTGTTTGTAGCCATTTCGATAATTTGAGGGAACACATCTGGTTCTTCATCTATATTTTTGATCTTTATCGCTTTATGCTTCACGGCATCGTTAAAGAAATCCTCGCCTCTTTTAGATCGAATTATGACGGTGGACCAATCTTTCAATGGGTTGGCGCCGCCGACTGATATGTCCGCAAGTTCTGATGAGAAGTCAATGCAAGTTCGACATCTGCGCAAAACATTTCGCTTGATCTCTTGAAGTGGTATGCTTATGACGCCTTTTTTTGTGTGAATCAGATATTCGTCACTTAGGGCTATTCTCTGGACTTCAGAGGCCTTGATGTCGTAATTTCGCGAAAGATATCGAAGAAGTTTACTTGAAGAAAAGCTCCAAAGACAGAAGAGTCCTATTACAATTCTGAGATTTTCCGCTAACTTATGTTGCCAAGCCTCCAACTTTCGTAGAGCAAGCACATGACAAGGAACACCAACAAAGGCTATTCTTTGTTTCCTGTACTCATGTACTGCACTGCTGAAGGCTTCGGCAATAACGGAGGGGAAAAACTCAACCTCAACCGCTGAAAGCAGATCGTCTGGAACCAAACTGACGAGGGGCTTCAGTTCCATCGGAGCTCTGGCTTTTGCCCCTGAAAACACAGCACTGTCAATAACATTATTCTCTAGAGCATAGGTCAGCAGGGAAGTGACAACGCCACCACCTCGACCAATTCTCATGCCGCGTTTTACAGCTTGGCCGAGAAGCACTTTCCTGTACCAACCTAAACTTGGTGTCTCTATCAAAAGCGCCTCGGTGTGGGGGCAGACATCGTAACAGATTGAGCATTGGTCTAAATATTTTGAGCAATCATAAATACACTGTGGTTTCTCTTTGACTATCTTAATTGCACGGACTGGACAAGCAACCTCACATGCACCGCATAGCGTACAAAAGCCTTGATCGATAACCGTCGTCTTCAATCGGTTAAATGCCAAAGGCTGTCTATTTTTTGTTTTCATCAACCAGTCCCCGATATCGGAATTTCCAAGTCGTGAAGTAGCGAGCTTTGATATATTTCTCTTTTCATTCTACTTATGTTATTGACTTTTTAAAGATAAAAGGTGTTCCTCGGATTCACAAAAATAG
>DAOVDC010000049.1 GCA_030669695.1 Candidatus Bathyarchaeota archaeon | reverse complement strand
GCTGTGACAAGCACAGTGATCAACAAAATTAGCATAGGGCCCTTAACGTCAGGTTTCTTAACGATTTCTTTAAATGCCTCAAGTGGAGAATACAAAACCCTGAATATTTCACGGACAAACAACTTTTTCTTGTTCACCTTTTGTGCTTTCATATCGACGCTTATAATATAAAAGATGCGTTTCAACTGGTTCTTAAACACTCTAACGAAACTTAGTCAGGTTCCATTGTTTCAACACTTTATCGATTGTCAAATTCCGCCATAGTTGCTGTTACCAATTAGTTGTGTAATGTAACCGCGCTTCAAAGTCCGAGCTTGAACTTTCTGTAAGTATTGTAATCCACAAATTCTATGTGCTCATTTTCAATCTGATGCTGCACGGTGAATTTTTGTCGGCGCTGTTTCTCCTCAACCTGGCTGGTTGTAATCAGCGAATAAGCATCACTTCCAGCCCCAGACCCATAACTAACAAGTATTATCCTCTCGTTTGACTTGGCTTTGTCCAGAACCGCCGCTAACCCAATAGGTGAAGCACTGGAGTACGTATTGCCAAACTTAGAGACTTTGAGACCCAACATGTACTGTTCCTCTTTGAACCCCAGTTCCTTGGCCACTTTGATTGGAAAGCCTACGTTAGGCTGATGGGAAATGAAGTAGTTCACGTCGCTAGGTTGGAGATTTAATTTCGCCATCAATTTTCTACACGCCTTCACTACGTGCTTAAAGTAGGCAGGCTCACCGGTGAAACGGCCACCATGTCTGGGATAGGGTTCAAGTGCCCTCCTCCAAAAGTCTGGCGTATCCGATGTGCACGAGTACCACCCCTCCACTTCAGCGATGACATCTTGCATGCCAAAGATGAAGGCTGAACCACCATACCCAACAAAAAGGTCTAATTCCCCCCCAGGCTCCTCTCTAGGCGCAGCCTGAGAGTTATCGGTGCCTATCACCATGGCGTAAGTTGTACTCGCACCGGGATAGTACACCAGTGATGTTGCGTCTTTGAACATGCTTGTGGCAGCCTTGCACGCAAACTCCGTGTCAACTGCGTCTACGCCCTGCAAGCCATCGATTTTTTCTTCCTCACCGAGCTTCAACACCTGAGCTACTTTGGAAGCGATAGGCTTAACCGCATAAGGATTAGACTCTGAACCCACATACACCTTACCCACAAGCGAAGAGTCTATGCCCGAATGAATCAAAGCCATTTTCCCAGCCTCAACCGCAGCCGTGATGGCGTCTTCATCCATGAACGGTATGGACCTTTCCATTGCTCTTTCTTTAATCCTGAATTTGGAGACGTATACTCCATATCCGACGATTCCAGGTGTCTCATACTCCTTTTTGGGTTTAGTCACTTCGTATTTCTGGTGTGGGTAGTACTCATCAGCAAAAGTGAACGCTAGAGAGATCGTTGGGATTATCTCGCTCTGCTTCACGGCGTATCTTCTTCTGAATCTTGGAACAACATTTCTACCTTCAAAGTTGGAAAGTTCGATTTCTTTGTTGTTCAAGATGAGATCAGTTAACCTGCTTGGCACTCTTACCTTTCCATTATGAAATGTGACAATCCCGTAGATGTATGGGCCGAACTTAGTAAATCTGTTTGTAGGTTTATTGACAAGAGTGCAAACTTCTAGTGTTCCTTTTTCGTAGAAGAAGTCGATGTCTTCCATCTTGCCGAAACTTTTCCTTCCACACTTTCCGCAGTAGTCTTTGGATCTGAAGTATTCTCTGTCACAGATGCCGCATCGACTGCCTCTGAGTCTATCACCTATGTATGAGACTCTCCTTTCTATAGGTTCGCTGCTCATGTTAACCCCTACTTAAGATGTGAACGTACGCCTTTGTTCCGAATCCCTCAAGTTCTAAGACACATCCATGCTGTGGAGTCTCATCTGCGTTCACTTGTCTATCACCCGCTTCTCCTTTGAGTTGTTTAACGATCTCAAAGATTTGGGCTCCTCCAGTGGCCCCTAACGGGTTTCCATCCGCCTTGAGACCGCCGTTTGTGTTCACAAAAAGCTTTTTTCCATCAACCTCGTAAAATCCTTTGTAATCTTCACAGCTGTTATAGATGTCAAGCCAAGCTTTACCCTTTTTTGAAAAGCCCAGGTCTTCTAAGGCTATCATTTCTAACAAGGTAGATTGATCGTAGAGCTCGGCTAATTGAATATCGCTTACCTTTATTTTTGACATTTTAACAGCGTTTTCCATCGCTATTTTGTTTGCGATGAATCCAGTTCTGTTCTCGCGTGAGGGAAATGTGATGTAATCGGTGGCTGCACAATAACCCACAATGTGTATTGGTGAATCAGCATGTGCTTTGGCCATTTTAGGGCTTGCTAGGATTAAGGCGGCTGAACCATCTGAAATGGGGGCAAAATCGTATAGTCCCAGAGGCTTTCGTGCCTTAGACCTTTCCTTCAAGACTTTATCCACGCTGACTTCTCTCTGAAACTGTGCGTATTCATTGTTCATTGCATGGTGATGATTCTTGACAGATATCTGAGCTAAAGCAATGTAAAACTTATTAAGGGATTCTCCGGAAATCTTATGTTTTCTTACGTATTCTCTGAGCATGAGTTCATGATTTGCCTCGGGTGTACATCCGGCGTAGTAGCTCCACGGGTCTTCCAGAAGCATTAGGTCGTCCCTGATTTTATCCCAGCGATCGGTCATTTTCTCTACCCCGCCCACTAAAACTAGGTCATGTCTCCCCGATTGGACCGCAAAGCAGGCGTTTAGAAGGGCGGAGCTGAATGACCTCGTTTTTTCCATATGAACATGTAGTTCCAGCAACTCGGATAGGAAGCCTTCTTCAATTCCAATTTTGTTTGTGATTTGGAGGAAATAATCTGAAAAATAGCATGCGTCAAGATTTTTCCGCTCTATACCTGCTGAATCTAAGGCGGTCAGCCCGGCTTCTTCTACCATCTTTTCCGGCGCCTTTTCGTAATGCTCACCAAATCTGGTTCTGCCAACACCGATTATGGCTGGGCACCTGTGTCCCATAAATTCGTGGCCTCCTTATCCTCAAAATCTTATGCTGTTCAACCTAGTCTTTTTAAGTGTTTGTGTTTGATAAAAAGTTTCTATGGTATAACGCTGATACTGAAGCACTGAGTGACATAAGTTTTTATCGTCTCTTGTAATGAATCATTGTCGAGTGCTTGTATAGGAGGACCTGTCTGTGAACGAAATTTATCGTCTCATCATAACCGTTGAGGAAATTCGAGGTAGATGCCCTGTCTTCAAAGTTGGAGACAAAATAATCGTTGAAGACCCTGAAATAATTACCGAGAAAACGGATACGCTTTGCGTTCACGCGTTTGGCTCAATGTTATCTATGATCATTCCCTTAAGCCGAGGCGTTAGCTTCAGAGAGTTGGGCCTAGCGAAGGAAGAAGAGGTCGGCTACGTACAGTGTCTCGACCCAGGGTCGCCCTACACCTCTGGTGGAACCATTGTCTTCAAAATAGAACGAGAGAAAATTCAGTGAAAGCCATCCAGCTAAATGGAGCGAGTTTAGTGGAAAAGTATATGTGAACATGATCAAAATGTCTATGAACATCGTGTTGCCGTTAAAGTTTCCTTGCCAAGCCACCTCAAAGAGGCACAAGACTTCTGGAGCCTTCGCAGAAAATGGAGAGGCTTCTTCTAATCATTTGTCTAATTGATAACGGAGATCAACCTTCCTAGGATATTATTGTTTCTAAAATGAGTAGTTAATTGAAAATCTTAAATAGTTGTAGGCTTCAAGTTTAATTGAGCGACATGGCGGAAATTTGTCCAATATGCGGACTTCCTCGCGACATATGTGTCTGCAGAGAAATCACTAAAGAACAACAACGAATCAGAGTTCGTTTGGAATTTCGAAAATGGAGGAAAGCTGTAACCATCATCGATGGCATAGACGACAAGAACACCGATCTTGGGCGACTCGCCCAGAAATTCAAGACTTTTTGTGCTTGTGGAGGAACAGCTAAAAACAATGAAATCCTTCTGCAAGGTGACCACCGAGAGAAAGTGCGATCTTACCTCATTCAACTGGGGTACCTAGAAGAAAACATTGAACTCCAATGAATAAACAGGGCGAAAGAGCATGCACATACTTAAAAACCTATGTGAAGTACTCAGCGGACTGAAGCGAGGAAAACTAGCCCCGAAATTATGTCCCAAATGTGGTAGCTCCAAACTCCGAGTCTCCAGCGGTTTTAACACGTATCCTCGGATGTTTGGAATAACACCCTTGGAATACGTCTGTGAGAACTGCAGCTACAGAGGCCCTATAGCAATGGAAATAGAAGAAGAGGAACCCCGCTAATCTGGTAGTTCGAGTCCCAACTGCCTCTTAAGACTTTTATAACGATTTCTGACAGTAACCTCAGTTACACCTGCAGCTTCGGCAATATCCTTTTGCGTCTTCTTCTCGTTAGTTTGTAGACAAGCAATGTAAAGGGAGGCAGCTGCGAGTCCCATAGGATCTTTGCCTGAAGACACGCGTTGAGTTTTTGCCTCACGCAGAATTTTGATGGCAAGACCCTGAGTTGGACCGCTGATTCCGGTGCTTTCCGCAATTTTAGAGATATAAGTAAGAGGGTCAGCAATCGGCATGCGCATGTCCAGCTCACGAAGCAGAAGTCGGTAGCATCGAGCAACATCCTTCTTGTCAACTAGACTAGTGTCCGCTATATCACGAATGGTTCTTGGGGTTTTGGTGCTTCTGCAAGCAGCGTAAAGAGCAGCAGCAGCTATAGCTGCGATAGACCTCCCACGCACCAAACCCCTGTCAAGCGCCTTTCGATAAACAACTGCGGCTTTTTCTTTAACAGGCCCAGGAATATGGGCTTTATCACAGAGGCGATCAAGCTCTGCCATAGCCTGAGCGAGGTTTCGATCCACAGAGGAGTGGACCCTTGATCGTATCTGCCATTTTCGCAATCGCCACATCTGGAGGCGCGTGGAAAGTGGAAGTTTACGTCCAAAAGCGTCTCGATCCACGCGGCCTATGGCAGTGGATAAGCCCTTGTCATGAACGGAATAGGATGTAGGAATCCCCACACGGCTTCTGGACGCTTTCTCTTCCTGCGTGAAGGCTCGCCACTCTGGACCCTTGTCCATCATTTGATCATGGAGAACAAGTCCGCAGTTTCCGCAAACAGTCTCACCTGTGTCATAATCGTGGATAAGATTCGTGCTCCCGCACTCGGGGCACTTGTCTGTGGACCGAAGCGTTCTTTCGTTTTTTTTGCTCACGTTTCCCTCCTCGATGGAGCGTCGTGGCGACAAACCCGTCATAATTGGTGGTTCTTCATAGTTTCAGAGTCAGAAACCGTCCATCTGGCCCGTCGTGTTTATTTTCACTAAATGTCTTAATATATAAACCTTTCGATTTTCAGATACAGTTAACTTATTTGGAATAAAAATACAGATTTCAAGCCATGCGAGAAACCAACTATCTCCAGCTTCTAAATCCCTACTTCTTGGAACACGCTTTCCATAGCCATTCCTCAATAAGTTGACAGTATCTGTTTTCAATGTTACAGTGACATCAGTTTATTTAATAGAACACCAATTACTATTGCGTTTTAAATGTGATACTGTTCAAAACCTCGAATGGAGAAAGAGATTTGACACGGCTGCCAGAGAAAATTCGCAGCATCTTAGAGAAACTTGTTCAAAAATTGAGAGAACAAGAAACGGTTTCAGGGATTGGTCTGTTTGGAAGCTGGAGTCGTGGCGACGCCGATCCAAGTAGCGACGTAGACCTGTTAATCATAGATGAACGGAACTTTAAC
>DAOVDC010000008.1 GCA_030669695.1 Candidatus Bathyarchaeota archaeon | reverse complement strand
TGCCACTCCTTCCATAATGTCCCCAACGTAGTCGTGTATTTTTTCCCCCATGTCTATGTGAAAAAGTCGAGGCTTCTTTCGCAGTCTATCCGACATCTCGCTTAGCTCGCTTAGTTGTTCCTTCATATTGGCTAGTTCTTCTTTGAGCTTTTTCATTTCATCTTTCAATTCTTCCGACATTTTTATCTCAACCTTTTTCTAATCGTATTTTGTCGTTTTCTATTAGATGAACGTCTAATAGAAATAGAGCAATATAAATGTTTCTTTCAAAATCGGTGAAATCAAATTGGCAAAGATCAGGAAAACTTCAGCAAAGCACCGAAATCTGAACTCGTTAAAAAATTATAGAAACCTCAAGTGTTTGAAGATGAAATTTTATCTGTTTTAGCCGCCTCCCGCAACCTTTCTACGCCGCGAATTTCCTTGACGGATTTACTTACTGTCCTCGGAACAAGTTCTTCCCAATCTTTATCTTCTTTCATCATTCTCCTAATTTTTCTAGCAGAATAACGTCCAAACATGGGATGTTCTTTCACAGGGATTTCAAAAAGGTCAAAACATTGTTTTACCCAAAGGCTTCTTGTGAAAACAACGTCAAATTTTACTTTGTTTAAAATGCTCTTAACCCAACGTTCACAATTAAAGACGTCAGGAACCCCGATTATCTCATATCTTTCTTCTCTAACACTTTCTTTTTCTAAAGACCTTTTGATCATCTCTTTTCTTTCTTCAAATGTAAATGGGTTTCTTTCAGTAAAGGATTCCCGTGAACTTCCTATTACGACAGTTACGTTTTCACATCTTTCTAAGATCCATTTTATGACTTTTAAATGCCCCAGATGAAAAGGTTGAAACCTCCCCACGAATAGGCCCTTCACAGTTCTTCGCCACTTTTTAAATAACCTATTCATAATTTCAATAAATATTTCTCCAGTGTGCTTAAAGCTGCATCTGAGAAAGTCTTTTTATTTTCATCCCGATTTCCATGAAAAACAAACTTTTTAGATATAAGAACATCCTTGATTGCCAATCCGATATAGACCAGACCAACAGGTTTTTCTGAAGTACCACCGCTAGGTCCAGCAATGCCGGTAGACGCCAAGCCTATATCAACGTCCATTTCTCTTCTGACTCCCTGAGCCATTTCTTTACTAGTTTCAGAGCTCACCGCCCCATAATTTCTGAGGGTACTTTCCTTAACGGCTAAAAGATTCGTTTTTGCTTTGTTACCGTAAGAAATTATGGATCCTTCAAAATATTCAGAGCTGCTCGGAATATTTGTTATTCTATGCGATATTAATCCCCCTGTAGCTGATTCAGCAACGCCTATCTTTAATTTATGCTTCCGTAACAAGTCTCCAATCTCTTCTTCTAGCAACTTTTCTTTCACACCAACCCCTCCGAAATTGATGATTATTGAAAAGAAGCCCTAAAAAGTTTTCCAACGAGGAAATCAAAAACTTCTTCGCTCTCCACGGCAATGACGTACCAGATTCCACCGATTCTCAGCAACAAACGTAGATCACGTTAACTCCTCAGCTCTATGTTAAAGATTTGAAGATAAACTTTCTAGGCGTTAGTCCATCGGAAAGTTTAAAATTTTGTGGTTAGATTTAATAGTCTCTTAACCTGTTAGTGCATGAAACGGAGGAAACAAGATTGGATGAACGAGCACAGTCACGATATCTCTATGTTCCCGGCGCCACTACTATAGGTGTCGTCTGCTCGGACGGGGTGATCCTAGCCTCTGAAAAGAGGGTTTCGTATGGCTACATGGTGGTTAGCCGAGTTGGAAAGAAGGTTTTCAAGATAACCGACAGAATTGGTGCAGCATGTGCAGGATTGGTTTCTGACATGCAAATCTTGGTTCGTGAAATGGAGGCTTACGCGAACCTTTTCAATCTTGACGCGGGAAGACCGATGCCTGTTAAGTCTGCTGCTAAACTGATGTCTAACTTGCTCTTCAATCGACGTCTGATGCCACTAATCACCCAAACGCTCATAGGTGGAATCGACGAAGATGGAGCAACCCTTTACTCACTAGACATATTAGGATCGCTCATCCCCGACAAATTCGCCGCTGTAGGCTCTGGAGCAGCTATCGCCATTGGAGTGTTAGAGGAAGGATTCAAAGAGAACATGTCCGTTGAAGAAGCGAAGGCGCTTGTGGTTAGAGCCATAAAATCAGCGGTAAGCCGGGATATCATGAGCGGCGACGGCGCGGATTTTTTCACCATCACTAAAGAAGGAATTCAGGAAGACTCGATGAAGTTTTAGCGTCTAGTCACTAACATGAGCTAGTGTTTCTGACATTCACTCTTGTCTAATCGAACCGTCGCGGATTCTATACGTTACATCTGCAAATTCGACCATTTTTTCGTCATGTGTGACAACCATTACAGCTGCTTTCTGTTTTCTGCACACGTCGGAAAGCAGTTTTATGATCTCAAACCCTGTTTCAGAGTCAAGTTCACCCGTTGGTTCATCTGCAAGGATCAAAGACGGACTATTCGCAAGAGCCCTCGCAATCGCCACCCGCTGCATTTCTCCAGTGCTGAGTTCCTTTGGCCTGTGTTGAAGCCTACTTGCCAGTCCAACGGTTTCAAGGAGTTGAACAGCTCTTCGCCTTTGCGTCTCCTGAGAGATATTAGCTAGCGCCATTGGCAACTCAACGTTTTCAAGGGCCGTAAGTGTAGGCAACAGATTGAAGGTCTGGAAAACGAATCCAATGTTTTGAAGCCTTATCTTTCTTCGTTCCTTTTCAGCCAGAAGCGAGGTATCTTTTTCATTGATAAAGACCTTTCCAAATGTTGGATGGTCATTTAGTCCTATGAGATGCAGGAGCGTGGTCTTTCCGGAGCCAGACGGTCCGATAATCGCCACAAGGTTCGCTTTATCCACCTCAAGATTGACTTTGTTTACCGCCATTATACGGGAGGAACCAAGGCGATATATGCGCGTTAACTCTATTGCCCTTACAATCAATATTCTGACCTCAGAACTTCCGAAATGTTCGCTCTCATAGCACTTATGGCTGGAATGATACCTGCAACACAGCTTACAACAAGAGTGGATGCCAGAATTTCAACCATGAAAATGGGAGAAACTACGTCGAATAAGCCTTGGAAGAACAATGTAAGTGGAATGCGGGTGTAAATGCTTGCCAGAAAAAGCGTTGCAACCGTGCCTACCAATATTCCGAGAAGCCCGCCAAACAAGCCTATTAAAGTGGTTTCAGTAATGACCATGCGGAAGATGGATTTTCTGGAGGCACCTAGAGCGCCCAATGTGGCAAAATCTCTTCTCCTCTCAGAAACGTTCATTATGGCAACCGTTGTCACAAGGATCATGCTCAAAAAGAAGAGCATACCTCTCATTCCCAGATTCCACGTCTCGATATCATAGAGAAGAGGCGTAATAATCTCGTTTCTCTCATTAGCCGTTAAAGCCTTAACACCTGTAATGTTCGCTTCGATGTTCTCCACAACTTCTTTTCCCATACTTTCTTCTTCCAGCTCGACAACCATCATGTTAATCCATGAGGAATTTGTGGGAAAATATACGTATTGAGCTAGTCTGAGAGGCATGATGATCGCACGAGCCAGGGTCGTTGAAGGGGTGTCGAGAATTCCTACAATTGTTAGGTTGTAATTTTTGATTTTTATTGTTGAGCCGAGGGCGAGGTTGTATTGGTCAACAAGAGATGGACCGATTGTGACTTCTTTCGTGCTTGAATTTGCTGATGGCCATCTTCCGTCAGGTTTCAGAGGCGTAGATCCAACCAGAATTTCCCATCTTTCAGAAGGTATTCCAATGCTGATGTTTGTTGGTACAAGTTGAATAGCATCTTCAAGTTCATAGCCGAAGAAGACTAGCATCGGAACCGCTGTTCTCACTCCTTCTATCTGCTTCACTTCGTCAACTATGTCTTCTGGAAGGTTTCCTCCACTTATCGGAAACGCTTGGACTACTATAGAGCCTTGGGCGACGACCACAATGTCTCCGCTGAAGAATATGTTCATTTCTCTGATGATGGTTGTGTATCTTGAAGTTGTTGCGCCAATGGTTACTATGAACATGACGGCTAAGGTGATGCCGAGGATGCAAAGTGAGGTTCTGAGTCGTCTGCGAAGAAGGTTTCGTATGCACATTGTTGTGATTCGCGTGGTCTTATCCTCTCCTCTAGTTCTGAATCTGAATTATATCTAATTCTACAATCTGTCTCTATAGTTCGATTGCATAATTCACCAAGCTTATAAATGCTTTACGTGCTTTACAGTTATAACCGGTGAAGATGAGAATGAAAAGAAATAGCAAAATCATAATGATAACGCTGATATCAGTTCTAACACTTTCAATTCTGTCGATTTTCATGGCACAAAAATCTCATGTGAATGCTGAACTATATCCAACTTCTTCTGAAGATGTGGAAGCGAGTTTCATCGTATACCCAGATGGACGTGTTGTTATGGCGGTAGCATTGAATTCCACAGGAGTCACGTTCCCCTATACCATGCCTGAAACACATGGATTTCTAGGTTTCACGAAGAACAACGACTTAACAGTAGCATCAGTCGATTTCACGTTTGTCGTTCCACCAGAAGAAGCAGCACAATTTCCATTCAATGCAACAACCGTTTCATATCTTGCGGAATGTTCGGAAAACCTTGCCAGCACAGGGATTAACTGTTCAGTAATTTTACCCCTAAGTATGGCATCGGAATCCCCGCTTAACTCCACAGACTTCCAAGTGACGGGGGAATTCTCAGACAACACAGTAAGTGGCACAATAACAGTTCACTCACTGCCAGGTTTTGTGTTAAGTGACTTGAATATCAACTTCCAAGGAAACAGAACATATCTTTCCCTTAGTGGAAACGTAACAGTCACCTATGGTAACTTCTACGGCGTCGAGTTAGATGAAGAAGAACTTGATATGATGCTTGAACAAGCTGAGGGCATTGTTGGAACAGGAGAAGGTTCGCTATATGAAATGACCGATGGCACATTGGAGTGCACCAAATTGGAAACGACGAAAAAAACCATAACAGGTGGTGCTACAGTGGATTTTGAGGTGACAATTCAAAGCGAAGATTTCATCCAATCGTTAGTGTCTCTAATGTATGGAGAAATACCTGGCATAACACCGGGTGAGATGCCGGATGAGGAAATGTTGTATCCAATTTTAAACGCAACGTTTTCTTCAATTGAAAGTGCATCCTTCCAGCTGGCGTATATGTATAGTCAAAGAGAGTTTGAATTTAAACTAACAACAGTTGAAGATGTGGAAGAGAGTAAAGCACAAATGACTTCAATGATTTCAATGCTGCCAGATGAAACAATCCCTCTGGAAGTAAGGCAGTTGATAGAGTCACTTATGGACAAGACGTATTGTTCCATGAAATCCTATGAAGAATCTATAACATACGCTGGCGGACAAGCCGATCATGAAGGAACCTATACCATTGAAGGCGATCTAAACGCCGAAATCGAATACATAAAAGATACATTGTTGGCTTACATCGCATTGCAATCGATATCACCACCACAACTATCACCGTGGCAATTGTCTTTCATAAACAGAACAGAATTAGAAGTAAGCGATCTCAGATGTGGCTTCGACATGATGGAGGATTCCTTGGCACTTACTGTAGAGGGACTATCTGTTCTGCCGCCATTAAATGATACGACTGCTACGAGCTTCACGCTTAGAGGTTTCTTCAGTCTCTTTGAAGACAGTCCTCAATCTCTTAAAGTGGCAATTGCAGGAGGTAGTAATGCTACTCATTCGGTTACGTTGACTAGACCCGGCACCGTGCCAGAACCTGACGCAACAGTTTCCGACAATAGAGCCATGATCTGGTATGACCAACCCCTCAGCAGCCTCAAAGACATGGTATTCAACATTCAATCAGAAGCAGGTGCAACCGTATCCACCATAATAAACCCTGAACTCGTCAGTTCTCAGAGGCCCTTCACTATTGACGCTACTGAAAACACGGGAACCATCTTAGATATGACTGAAATCTCTAAGCCAGTTACCATAGTCCTTGAAAACGTAACAGCCCCTGAAGGCGTAGAGTTACCTCCGGGAACGTTTAAGGTTTTAGGGAACTATGTAGAAGTCACCGCCAGCGAGACAGACATCACATTCAGCGCTACAATACGTATATATTACACACCTGAACAGCTCAGTGCAGCAGGACTGAGCGAAAACACGCTGAAAATCCACTATTGGGATGCCACGCTGAATACATGGGTTGTAGTGGACAGCCAAGTGAACACCACTGAGCATTACGTGTCAGCAACGATTGATCACTTTAGTCTCTGGGTTCTCATGGGACAACCAGCAGTGGCAATATGGACTGAGCCGTGGTTCTGGGCCGTTATCGGCGTCGTTGTGATAATCATCGTAGCTATCCTTGTCTATGCTGTTAGAAGGAAAAAACCTTCGCCACAATAATCATCAGTTCCTTTCTTTTTTTCTACGATGCATAAATTTAATTTTAACAAGAATAATAAGCACGGTCCAGAAGCTTAAGTAACATTGACCTATGTCTTTCGCGATTCGAGGGGAATCACGTGTCGTTTCAATTAACCATGGAAGAAGGGAAACTCCTTGTAAGGCTCGCACGGAAAGCCGTGGAGGAATACCTCAATACCGGAAAGATCATGCCAACGCCTATGGATATCTCACAAAAGCTTGAAGAGCAATGCGGAGTTTTTGTCACGTTAAACAGCATCAGACACGGAAAAAAGGAACTCAGAGGCTGCATCGGTTTCCCCCATCCAACCTTACCATTGGCACGCGCAGTAATTGAGTCAGCCATCAACTCTGCAACGCAGGATCCTCGCTTTCACCCGGTCTCTCTCGACGAACTCAGCTACATGGTGTTTGAGGTAAGCGTGCTTACTCCGCCCCAACTGGTTAAGGTGAAGACGCCTACGGTTTATCCCTCGAAAATTCAGGGTGGGCAAGACGGGTTGATCGTTGAGGGCGGCTACTCTAAGGGTCTCCTTCTCCCTCAAGTGCCTGTCGAGTGGAGCTGGAACGAAGAAGAGTTTCTCTGCCAGTGCTGCATAAAGGCAGGCTTGTCACCAGATTGCTGGCTGCTTAAAGGAACAAAGATCTACAAGTTTAGCTGCGTTATTGCACAAGAAAACTCTCCCAACGGAGAAGTTGTTGTCAAGGATATGTGCGTATCTTAAGAAGCATGCATGTTTTGTTGAGTGGTATTTAATGTCTCCACTTTTGGTTTGGACCGGGTTCTTTCTTGCACTCTTCGTTTTACTAATCGTCTCCAGAAAAAATTTTGCCTTAGGCATGTTTTTAGGAGCGTTTATTCTGGCAATTTTCACCATACCGTTCAATGAAATGGCTTTGCCGTTTGTTTCAGCTTTCACTGACCCATCCACAATATTACTGGCCGTAGCCGTCGGGTTGATCCCAATTATAGGGGGTATATTAAAGGATACTGGGCAAATGGACGATTTGGTTAAGAACCTGAGAATAGGGAAAAAGGCTTTTCTCGCAGTTTCTCCTGCATTGCTGGGAATGCTTCCTATGCCAGGCGGTGCTCTACTTTCGGCTCCAATGGTAGAAAAAGCTGGTAAGGTGATATCAAAGGAGAAAAAATGCGGCCTGAACGTATGGTTTCGTCACATTCTATTTCTGGTTTATCCTTTGTCTCCAGCCTTGATTATCTCGGTTAAAATCGCTGAACTCGATCTTTACCGAGTTCTCTTATATTTGGCCCCCTTCTTTCTTTTCTCCATCTTTCTGGGATATTTCTTCTTTCTTCACAAGATCACAGGGGAAATTGACTATGAACAGAAACTTTCTTTGAAAAAGCTCTTTCTACCACTGACTGTAATCTTGATTGCTCCAATCTTAGACTTCTTAATCAAAACTCTTTTTGCGCCTTCTATCCCTGAAGCAGCTACGCTGATCGCCATAACGAGCAGCTTAGTTCTTGCCGTGGTCGTTGGAAAATTGGGAGCTAGAAAGTTCGGCAAGATCACTTGGGAGTCAAAACCGTGGGATTTCGCTTTCATAATCGTGGGGATGACCGTTTTCCTCAATGTATTCACTGTCTCGGGCATCCCAACGCTGATACAAACCCTTCAGATCACTCCGGTGCTTCTTTGCGTTGTCATAGGATTTTTACTCGGTTTTGCCACCGGGAGAATCCAGACACCCGCTTTGATTATCATTCCGATATTTTTGACGAAAGGATGGATCTTATCTGCTCCTGTCTTTGCCATAATGTATTTCAGCATTTTTCTTGGTTACGTTCTCTCTCCCATACACCCGTGCGTGTCTTTGTCCGCTCAGTTTTTCCATGTGAAAATCAAGGATTTTCTGAAAGTCATTTCTCCGCCAACGTTGATTGGTTTTGTGGTTAGCTTCGTTTTACTTTTCGTTATTATGTGAAGTCTTTGTCTTTGTGTGCGCTAAAAAGGGACAGGACGTAGTTGATAACTACTTACTTGAGGACAATCAGTTTCTTTTGATACAATATTTCTTAATGTCCCAATTTTCTCGATTTCTATTTCTACCAAGTCGCCAGGAGATAAGAACTTGGGTTTCGGTTTCATGAAGACTCCTACCCCAGCGGGGGTTCCAGTTGCGATTATGTCTCCGGGTTCTAAAGTCATGACTTGACTAAGATGGTGAATTATTTCATAGACGTTAAAAGCCATGTTTTTGGTGGAAGAGTTTTGTCTAAGCTCGCCGTTCACCCTTGTGCCGACACTTAAGTTGTTGGGATCTTCAATTTGATTAGCGGTTGTAATACAAGGCCCCATGGGTGCGAAAGTGTCAAAACTCTTACCCCTAGTCCATTGTTTGTCTTTGAACTGGATATCACGAGCGCTTATGTCGTTGAAGGCTGTATATCCAAAGATGTGTTTTTTGGCGTCTGAGACAGGAATGTTTTTTCCTTTCAGGCCTATCACTATTGCAAGCTCTACTTCATAATCCAGCTGTCTTACGGATTTTGGTTGAATTATTGGTTGGTCAGGGCCGATTATGGCTGTACGGGGCTTCATAAACAAAATTGGTTCATCTGGTATATCCTTTCCTTGCTCTTCCGCATGGTCTTTATAGTTTAGGCCCAAGCAAACGATTTTTGGAGGCCAGAGTACGGGTGCTAAGAGTGTTACGTCGTCAACGCTGATGGTTGCATTCCTCTTCTCGTTCTGTGATGAAATTCTCATCAACCGTTCCACAACTTTTATGCCCTTGTTGCCAAGGGCTATGAGTTCGTCGAAGGTGAGTGGGGGAGGAGATTTCAGCGCCTTTGGTAGTGCCAAGAGATATGTGATTCCATGGTCAACTAGAACACCATAGGATTCCATGTTTGAATGTAGATAACGAGCCAATCTCATGACTTCATCAACAGCCTCCACCTTGTATAGTAGTAGCGTATTGGATAAAAACCTAAACGTGCACAAACGAGCATATAACAGTGGGTTTCTTTATTCTCATGTTTCCGCTGTACTTGTCATTTTGCAATCAATTGTTTTGTCCACACTTTAGAGAAAGAGCAAATACTTGAGATAGTGAAAGCTGAAAACACGAAAGGGAAGATGAAGCGTGCGTGTTAACATTCCTCTAGTCTTTAGTTGTATTTTAGTCGTGTCTGCTCATCCGTTAATACGTGCTTAATTCTTTCTTTCCACTCAGGCTGGTTCCAAGTTCCTAAAGCTTGATGAGTAATGTAGTAGCTTTTCGGAATCGGATGCGTCCCAATGATTACAGCTACGTTGTATTTTTGTTTGATGACCTTACAGAAATGGTCGATGTATGGACAGGGAGGATAGCCTACCACCAAGCCTGTTGCAAAATGAACAAGTTCAACCTCGTTTTTCTTCATCTCTCCAATGCAGTACTCTACGTTTCCGCCTGGGCATCCTCCACAGGTAGTGTATCCTACTAGTTCTACTTCCTGACCTTTGTATATACTGAAAGCTCCTTCCCTGTTTTTTAGGGCTCTAAAACATTTACCTCCAGCACAAGTATGGTAACGATCACAGATAATTATACCTATATTATTCTTTTTTCGCTTAGACATGCAAATCACGTTTGTCTATCTATCCCCTGATTGCACTATTTATCATTTAGCGATCAAACTATCTCAAGCGTGCACATCGGTTTACACTCAACCCACTAATCAGATCGACGTGACCCCACGCGAGGAAACAGCAGTTTTAATTCATGAACCAGCCAAATAGAGTGTACAGATGGAAAGCATGGTATCTAAGGAAGGCCTAGCAGATATCACCCTACTGGGAGTCTCGATGATTTGGGGAGGAACATTTCCCCTCATAAAAGTTGCTCTCCAAGACAGTTCTCCCTACGCTTTCCTCTCTCTTCGGTTCCTCATAGCAACCCTCATCCTAGCCGCTGTCTTCAGGAAGGAGGTGGCATCAACCAGCAGAGACGCCTTAAAGGCTGGCTGTCTAATCGGAGCATTCATTTTCATTGGCTATATTACTCAAACCGTTGGCCTAAAGTACACGACGGCATCAAAATCAGGGTTCATCACAGGGCTCTACGTGGTCTTCACACCAATTCTCGCATATCCAATCTTAAAGGCCACTCTTCAAAGAAGACTGATTCTAGCAGTACTCCTAGCCTCAACGGGGCTCTTCCTCCTATCAGGAATTGATCCAAGAGGTCTAGGCATGAATTATGGAGATTTCCTGACACTGGTGTGCGCCATCGCCTACGCCTTCAGCGTGGTCCTAATAAGCAAGTACGCCAAAAAACATAGCCCATCAATTCTAGCTACCACACAAACCTTTACCACATGCATTCTCTGCACGCTCTCATGGGCTATCATTGAACCTTTTTCTCTCCCCACTTCAACAATAGCTTGGGAAGCCGTATTCTTTACGGCGGTTTTTGCAACATCGCTGGCTTTCCTGGGTCAAAACTACGCACAAAAACACACAACAGCCACTAAGGCTGCCATAATCTTCACGGCTGAGCCAATTTTTGCCCTGATTTTCTCCTCTGTCACTCTAGGTGAAGCCCTGAGTCAAGAAGGAGCTCTTGGGGCAGCTTTGATAGTTGTGGGGATGCTACTCTCGGGATTCGGATGGAAAAGAAAGAAGTTAGCTACATAGAAATTGTCATAACTTATGTGCACGCGCTTTGGTGATGCCTAAGAATTTGGAAGAAACCATGCATGCATGGGAAGCATTGATTTCTACTCTTCCGGTATCTTCTTTCCACATTTTTTACAAAAGACAGCGTCATCCTTATTCTCTGTTCCGCACTGTGGACAGTACTTCTTTCCTGTAGGAGCAGCAGGTGTTTGCGAAGGTGTTGGCGTGTACGCATCTACTTTTTGTGGTACTTTAGCCAATGCAACATGTTCGTCCATTCTTAATTCGCCGGTATACTGCACTTCGCCGCATATGTGGCAGTTGGATTCTATGGTGATGTTTTCACCGTAGACGTTTTCTGCTTGTGCTCCCCTTCTGAGTAGAACTTGTTTTCCGTAGATGTCTTCTGCATGTGCATCTCTACCAATAATAACTCGGTCTGCCCTTATAGGTCCACGGACTTTGCCTCTTCTTCCTATTTC
>DAOVDC010000083.1 GCA_030669695.1 Candidatus Bathyarchaeota archaeon | reverse complement strand
AAAGGACATCCAATCCATGGCCGACATGCTTAAGCAGGGCGGTACACTCACAGAGTTTTCGTGCCCCGCATGCGCTTCACCGTTGTTCAGATTGAAAAGTGGGCAACTCTGGTGTGTAAAGTGTAAAAAACGTGTAGTAGTGGTGAAAGAGGGAGAACAAACGATAGAGAAATCCGACTCCGTGCTTCTCACCAGTTTAGAATCAACTCTTCTCAAAAAGATAGAGGAGATAAACACGAAAATAAAAGAAGAAAAAGATCCGGAACAGCTACAAAAATTGGGAGCGACTCTGTCTGCGTTGCTTGAAAACCTTGAGAAAACGAGAAAGATGAAAAGAACATAATCGGGTCACAGGAAGGTATTGCCCTTTGCTGGGACGTTATGAAAGTTTTCCAGAAACCGTTCACGGAATTGCACGATTCACGCCCCCATCTTCAATAGCGAAGATGCAGGAGGCGATTCTTCATGCACTCTATCAACTAAACCATGAAATCTGCGATTTAAAACGCATCATGCCCGTTTCCTTATTGAAATGCGAGGTTAGCTTCGAGTTTGGAGTGGCTGAAGCCGAAGAGTTCAATTATTTGGATGAGGAGGAGTTGAATAAGTTCTGCAAAAGCGTTGTTGATAAGACTTTCTCGGTATTAGATTTTTTCTGCGTTGTCCGTTATCATGTAAACAAAAAGGGTAAACGTGTTCCATTGAAATTTGATTATCATCTGCTCCGTTTCATGTTCTATGGTGGCAACATGGATTTACGAGTAATCCATGAACGGGGTGCACAACATGCTTCTTTGGAAGAACTCATTGTCTTCATAGCAAAGTGTGTAAATGAAGACCTTTCTAAAAAACGACTAAAACCATTAATTTTAGAATATTCAAGAACTCTTTGATACAATGCGTGTCAATGTTTCCCCAAACTTTTCAAGAAATCCAGAACAATTGTTAAAACATCCTTTGACACTTCATCCCTCGGTCGGTTTCCATCAACAGGGATCAAGCTTCCATTCTTTACCAGTCTCATGTAAACCTCTCGAACTTTACGCTGAATCTCCAGTCTCTCCATCACTGATCTCCTTCCCCGCAACCTCCTCACCACAACCTCAGCTGAAACATCGATGTAGATCGCCAGATCCGGAGGAAGAGCCAACTCGTTGATCTCCTCAATCCACTTTATGTCCAAACCAGCCGCTCCTTGGTAAGCCAGAGACGAATACACATACCTGTCAGAAACCACGATTTTGCCTTCTTGCAACGCAGGCTTGATCTCCTTTTCCACATGGTCGACGCGGTCAACCGCGAAAAGAAGAGCCTCTACCACGCTTGGCACACGTTTCCTCCTCTGAAGAACATACTTTCTTATAAATTTCCCAATCTCTCCTGCACTCGGTTCAGTGGTGTATATGGCTTCGAAACCTCTCTTTTGCAGGTTCCGCACAAGCCGATGCGCATGCGTGGTCTTTCCGCTGGCATCCAGCCCCTCGATACAGATGAACATCCCTCTTTCCTTCACATGGCAGCCCGCCTTTTCACGGAAAATGTTTCCTACACCGTTTCCATTACTCATTATATACATCAATCACTTTATTAATATGCCAAGGTTAGCAGAGCTTGAGGAGAACTTACAATGCGACGATACTGGGGCGAAATCAAAGACCCTGTTTATGGATACGTTTACATCACCGAAGCAGAGAAAGAAATCATTGATTCTTTTCCAGTGCAGAGGCTTCGTCGAATACGGCAACTTGCGGGAACGGAGTTTGTCTACCCTGGCGCCAACCACACCCGATTCGAACACTCCGTCGGCGTCATGCACCTAGCCGGTCTTTTGGCAGAAAATCCGAATCTCTCACAAGTCCTATCTGAAGACGAAGTTCAAATCATCCGAATAGCTGCTTTACTACACGACGTTGGACATGGCCCGTTCTCACACGTATTTGAGCATATACTAACAAAGTTTCTCAACAAAACGCATGAAAATATGACCACGTGGATCATCCAGAAGTCAGAGCTAAGAGACGTAATTAACGAACTTGGATATAGCCCCAACATGATTGGAAAACTCGCAGTGGGGTTGCTACATAAGCCTAGCAGAGCATATATGGATCAGATCATTCGAAGTGCTGTTGACGTGGACAAACTCGACTTCGTCGTTCGAGATACCTATCACACAGGTGCTCAATACGGATACGTGGATATCTTCCGACTCATCCATATGCTTGATATACTCAATGAAAACCTTGCAATCGATCTGGGAGCCCTTTCAGCCCTTGAATCCTTCATTCTAGCCCGAATTGAATCCTTCAGAAGCATATACTTTCACAGAGTCGGGCGAGCAGTACAGATAATGCTTGCCATGGCCATGGAGGAGGCAAAGGACGAGTTAGGCTTGACTGACTTTAAATCACCTGAGCAATACCTAGTCCTCAACGACTACACTATGTGGACCATGCTGAAAGAATGTAAGAAATCCAAGGCAATTATAGAGAATTTGGAAAGGCGTAGGTTGCTGAAGTGTGTTTATGACCAAACTTTCTATATGAAAGACAAAACGGTATCCAGCATCTTCGGCGTTGAGGAAATTCGAAATCAAATAAGAGACCAAATTGCTTCAGAGGCAGAAGTGGAACCGCGATCAGTTGTCATCGACGTGCCCACGCTTCCATCTGTTCCGTATCGACACTCAGTCTTGCTGGAGCCTATGGAAATCCCCGTGTTTCACAAAACACGCGATGGGCAGAAGATTCCTCAGCGGCTGAGCGAAATCTCTGCAATATTTGACGTGCTCAGGGGCTTCATGAATATTCTACGAGTCTACACTGACGAAAAGCACCGTGAACCAGTGGGGTCGGCAGCGACAAAACTGCTTGGCGGAACTCCTTCTTCGGCGAAGATTTCCTACTAGGATTTTATAGGAAGTTTTTACCAGTCAAATTTTTCAAGATAGCAAATGGTCATGATAACAACATTACTGGCAATTATAATCTACAGAATGAAAAACATTCTCGTCTATTCTTTGAGTTTAAGACGATAGAATATCATGTCAGCATCTTTAGTCTTTTTTCTATTTCATCGAGAAAACTTCGCAGACTCACGCCTCAACCTCACCTCTCTTAAGAGTTTTTTCAACCAGCTTCAAAAGGACGGGCCCAGCTTCCCACTCGTCAACTGTCTTAATGAATACAGATACTAACGCGATTTTGTTCATTTTCGCGGCAAGTCTCTCGGCGAGAACACGAGCAATTGTCACGTTCCGATCCCCAAGCAGAATGGACGACAAGGGAGGTCCCACCATTTTCGGCGCCTGGGGTATGGCCATCGCCAGTGTGCCTAGTCGGTTTTCTCCCTCGCTTAAGAGAATTAAACTCGCGTTCTTTGTCCCTAGATAAAGGGCAAAGAATAGCATATTTTTTTCCTCGATTTTTTCCTCAACGATTTTTGCACGTGGCATAGCAACCCTACCATGTTATTTATAGCGCTCCTCACTGATTATTTATGTTTTCAAACGAACTGGAAGAAGTCAACGCAATGGCGAAAAACAGAGCAAAAGAGATATTGCGAATACTTCGAAACAATTTCACTCTTCCATCATGGACCAGATCAAGCAGAAACCTCTTTCAAACGTTAATTAGAACGGTGCTTTCTCAAGCCACCGCTGACAAAAATACTCACAGAGCGTTCAGAAATCTCTCAACAAGGTTTCCCATCACTCCGAAAGCTTTGGCGAAGGCAGACGTCAGAGAGATCGAGAAAGCCATAATGGTCGCAGGGTTGTATAAAAACAAATCTAAAGTCATAAAAAATCTTTCCCGCATAATTCTTGAAGACTTTGACGGTTCCATGGATTTTATCTATTCTATGTCATTTGAAGAGGCGAGAGAAATACTTTTACACATTCCTGGAGTGGGACCGAAAACCGCTGATGTCGTCCTCCTCTTTTGCACCGATAAGCCAACCATCCCTATAGACACCCACGTGAACCGAATTTCAAAAAGACTAGGTTTAGTTCCGCCAAACGCTAGCTACGAGACGAC
>DAOVDC010000037.1 GCA_030669695.1 Candidatus Bathyarchaeota archaeon | reverse complement strand
AAATCTAGAGTCACCTATTGGCGTTTACCTTAGAAGAAACATATTCCAAAAGAAAACTAAAGCTGATACAACCTTAAAGAAAAAATTGTATGCGAAAACAGTTGCCGACCAGTCTGCGGATGGAAGTTGGGACCAGCTATTTGTTCGAACCGCTAACAATCTTTGGAACCTTGCTCTTCTAGGCTATGACGCAGAAGATGGAAGAGTCAAGAAGGGGTTAGAGTGGCTTCTATCAATTCAGAGACACCAATATAGAGGCTATCCGGGTTTTTTCTATTCAAGCAACAGAAAAGACCCGCGTGTGATGCGCTCAACATTTTATGGAGAATTTGGACCAGGCTGTACGATTTTTTATCAAACAACCTATGCAATTCATTTATTCCACATTTTCGGTTTTGACGACACCAAGCAAGTTCAAACAACTGTAAAATCATATCTTCAGTTTTGGAGACCCGACTGGTGTGGTGCATGGTGCACAATCAATGTGTTACGTATGCTAATTGAGCATCCGTTAAGCACAGAATCCAAACAGGTTGAGAGCGGTTTGAAATATTTAGATAAGCGACAGACCAAAACGGGAGCGTGGAAGGGTTTTCCTTTCTACCATACTTTTCACGCTTTATCCAGAGCCAATCGTGCTTTAGCAAAGAAGCAGTTTAAAAAGGCGTTTCCATCAGTTGTTAAGAGGCAGAATAAGGATGGAAGCTGGGGCAGAAAAGAGCAGGAGACTGGAACGTTTTTAGTCTTGGACGCTCTGAAGAATGCTGGCGTCATGTAACAGAAACGTAACTATGACTATAAACGCAGAAAGGCATAACGCTGTTGTCTTCTTCTCTTATGTGTGTAGATAATTGTCTCAGCGTGTAGTGAAAACGTTTGCTTTATTATTAACTAGCACACTAGTGGTTCATAAAAAGGTACATGAATAGAAGTGAACAGCGTATGCAAGCCCAAGACAAGTTTGAAAAGATCAGTGAACTGGCAAAGCGTCGAGGCTTTTTCTGGTCTTCCTGCGAAATCTACGGTGGGGTAAGCGGCTTCATGACATTTGGTCCGCTGGGCTCCGTACTAAAAAGAAAGATCGAAGACAAGTTTCGTGGTTTCTTCATTCGTCCCTTTGGCCTTTACGAAATCGAATCGTCGGTGATTATGCCTGGTAAGGTGTTTGAAGCGTCTGGCCATGTGAATCATTTCAAGGAGCCTATGATTGAGTGTAGCAAGTGCAAACGAAGGTTTCGAGTTGATCACGTACTGCAAGAGTTTGCAGGGATGAGCGACACGGAAACGGAAAAACTTAGTCTTCAAGAGTTGACAAATGAAATTAACAAGCGCAACATTAAGTGTCCAGAGTGTGGCGGCGACTTCGGTGAATCAAAGCAGTTCTTAACGATGTTCACCACCACCATTGGACCTTATTCTGGGGCAGTTGGTTACGGTCGTCCTGAAGCTGCTCAGGGCATTTTCGTTGAATTTAAGCGTCTTTACGAGTGTGCTCGAGGAAAGCTTCCATTCGGGGTTGTTCAGATTGGTCACGCGCTGAGGAATGAGATTTCGCCGAGGCAGGGTCCAATAAGGCTGCGGGAGTTTACCATCATAGACATCGAATTCTTTTTTGACCCCGAAGACCCGAGTTGCCCGTTGTTAAAAGATGTGGAAAACGAATCTTTACGGTTGATACTGGCGGAAAATAAGCTGAAAGGCATAAAAGAGCCAGTCGAAGTCACAGTTAAGGAAGCTTTGAATAAGGGACTTGTAAAGGCAGAGTGGCAGGCGTTTTTCATGGCCTTGTCTAAACACTTTTTGATGAAACTAGGCGTTCCCGAAGAAAAGCAACGCTTCATCGAAAAACTGGACTGGGAGAGAGCGCATTATTCTGTTCAGGGGTTCGATCAGGAGATATTTCTGGAACGATGGGGTTGGGTAGAGGTCTCAGGCCACAATTATCGAACAAACTATGACTTGAAGCAACACATGGAATTCAGCGGCGTCGACATGAGAACCTTTAAGGAACACGAAAAGCCAGTTGAGAGAGAAGAAGCAGTCGTCAGCCCTATCATGTCTAAGATCGGTCCAGCCTTCAAAGACAAGGCTTCAGAAGTTGCCAGATTAATTTCTAACGCAAATCCAAAAGTAGTGGAAGCAAGGTTCAAGAAACAAGGCTTCTATATGGCGAGACGTTTCAAAGTCTTGCCCGAACACGTTGAAATTGTACGTAAAGAGGTTGAGGAAAAGGGAAAGCATTTTATTCCTCACGTGATCGAGCCAAGCTTTGGATCGGATCGAATGGTCTACATCGCTTTGGAATACGCCTACAAAATGAAGGAAGATCGAGTGGTGTTAAGTTTTCCACGAGAACTCGCACCCACAGAGATGAGTGTTTTTCCATTGGTGAGCAAGGATGGCTTGCCTGAAAAGGCAAAGCAAGTGCATAAGATGCTGATCGATGAAGGTTTTAACGTGGAGTATGATGAATCAGGTTCCATTGGAAGACGATATGCAAGAGCCGATGAGGTAGGTACCCCTCTGGGAATAACCATTGATTATCGGACGTTGAAGGATGACACGGTGACTATACGTGACCGCGACACATGGAAACAAGTTAGAAGCGAGATTAAGGGACTTTCTGGACTGCTCCATGCTTTTTTCCGTTATAAAGTAGAATTTAGAGACCTAGGGCAACTGATTAAAGGTTAATTTCTTCATTTCTTTCGCTACATTTTTTAAGGCTTTCGCATATCATATGTCGAGTGTCGATGAAGACTTTTGAGAGGCGAAAGCAGTGGTTTTTCCGGTGGAAACAGAAGAACGAGTGAAACGAAGAGCTCTCAACGTTTGCCGAGATCATTTAAGAAAGGTAACGGAAGTTTCTCGTAAGGTTTCACAGATGGTTGACTGCTTTGTAAAGGAAGACAAAAAGTCGGCTCGAATCTTATTCACAGAGATCAAGAAGTCGAGAGAGGAGGTAGACGGAGCAAGACGTATGGTTTCACGAGAACTTGCCGAGATAGGGGCCATTCTGATGAGTCGAGAAGACTTTCTCCGCTTCACCAACCTTACAAGTGAAATCGCAGACTTTTCTGAGGGCATTGGGTTTCGACTGCTGGAGATCATGGAGAGAGGGTGGAAGGTGCCTCCAAAGGTTAAAAAGGGGTTGATGAAGCTTTCGGATGGAGTGTTTGAAACCGTCTCAAAGCTTCGGGAAACCGCCATGACACTGAGCTACGGTTCGACGAAGACTCTTGAGAAAGCTAGGGAAGTTGAGACTGCTGAACATGTCGTCGACGATCTTTATCGAGCGCTTGAGTTAGAAATCATCACCAGCCAAACTGAAATTCCCGTGCTAATTCTTTTGAGAGACGTAACTCAACTTTTAGAAGACGCAGCGGACAAGGCTGAAGACGCTTCTGATGTTGCTCGCATTTTGTCCTTCACCATCTAAAAGAAACCGGAACGGAACTGGAATGCCTGAGAAAATCGAAACGGAGTTTATTGAAAACTTTCTGGTGGTGTGGGCCCCGGAGAAGGGATCTGAACTCTACCGTCGTGGCTTTTACGGCAAGCCCATAGGTATCCCCAAGCCCAAAAATATGGATTTTGAGGTTCCTCTGATTCTCGACCTTATGGAAGGAGTCTATCTAATGGAAAAGGGGATGATCACCGTTTCTGAAGGACCGAAAGGAGCCAAAGTCAGCTTCAAGAAACTGCGGGCGAGGGCCAAAACACTCTATGGAGAGTTCGACCTGAAGTACGCGGTGTATCGAGACATGCGCGACCGAGGACTCTTCGTCACGCCAGGCATCAAGTACGGGTGCGACTTCGCTGTATACAAGCAAGGGCCGGGTGTCGACCATGCGCCTTACATGATTTCGGTGAAGAAAGCAAAAGATGAGGTTACGGCAACCGATATTGTGAAAGCTGGAAGACTTGCTACAACTGTGAGGAAACGTTTTATTATGGCTATACCTGATTTGGAAATAGAGCATATACGATACTTAATCTTCAAGTGGTTCAAAGCATAAATCAATAACCCTTGTGACAGTTTGTTAATCTTCATATTTGTGTGATTAAGAGAATTGTTTATCTTAAAGAGATTTTAAAATATTACGCGGCTTATAAGCCGAGGTGACAGAGTCCGGTAATGTGATGGCCTGCAGAGCCATTTAATAGGGGTTCAAATCCCCTCCTCGGCTCCACACACGTAATAAAAGTTACTTCTATGTTTATATAGAAACAACAAATAATATCTGTATTCCTCAATGTTCAACGAGGCGGATAAGATGAAATTCCAACAACAAACTTGGAATCTAAAGGACGTACTTCCATCACATTCTGGACCCGAGTTTGATACTGAATTAGAAAAACTCAAAAGCGACTTGAAACGGTTTGAACACCTAAAACAAAAGTTTTCTCCCAAAATTTCTACAAACGATCTACTCAAGGCTTTAAAATTGTACGAAAAAATCAGAAAGAACGATGCTCGTTTTGAGTGCTATGCATACATGTATTTTTCACAAGACACGGCCTCTCAGGAGGCGAGGGCCTTCAAAAGTAGAATGGATGAACTCGATGCAGATGTATCAAACAGAACCGTTTTCTTTAACCTTTGGTTGACAAAACTTGATGATAAAACAGCTAATCGTTTGACGGCAAATATCAACGAGGATTATGTTTATTACGTAAAGAAATTGAGAAAACTGAAGCCTCACGTTTTGGACGAAGCAGTAGAGCAGGCGATCAAAACTAAAAACACTACTGGTCGTTTGGCAATGATCCAGCTATACGAACAGATCGCAAACGCTTTTGAGTTTACAATATGGGTTGATGGGAAAACACTTAAAGATGAAAGAGGAAAGACCAAAAAACTTGCATACGGTGAAATTGTAAGATTGGTATTTGGGCCGGATGCAAAGCGAAGAGAAGCTGCATACAAGGCGCTTTACAAGGAATTCATCCCTCGTAAAGATGTTTTAGGAGAAATTTACCAAGCACTAGTAAGAGACTGGAGAAATGAATACATTAAGACACGACATTATTCGTCTCCTATATCCGTATTCAATTTGGCAAACGATGTACCCGATGAAGCGGTTGATACACTTTTATCAGTGTGTAAAGAAAATTCCGAAATTTTTCAGAAGTTCTTTTCCTTAAAAGCAAGACTTCTAAAAATGAAACAGATGAGTAGATATCACATTTACGCCCCACTAAAAAAATCCGAAAAAAAGATTCAATATTCAGATGCTGTTAACATGGTTCTTGACGCTTACAATTCCTTTCATCCAAGGCTTGGAGAATTAGCAAGAAGAGTATTTGAACAAGACCATATAGATTCCGAGATACGAAAAGGAAAAATGTCTGGAGCTTACTGCATGAGCATTACACCAAAAATTATACCTTATGTCCTCATAAATTATGCTGGCAGTATAAGCCATGTTATGTCGATTGGACACGAAGTAGGACATTCTCTCCACACAATGTTGGCATCATGTCACTCACAACTAACATATCATTCACATACACCTCTTGCAGAAATAGCATCCATTTTCGGAGAGCTGATTCTTTCAGAGAAACTGATGGAGGAAGAGAAGGACCCTCAAGTTAAACAAGATTTGCTTGTGTTGATCCTGAGTGACCTATACGCGACCATACCACGGCAGGCCTACTTTACGATGTTTGAGAAGGATGCTCACGGCGCTGTTGATAAAGGTGCCACAGTGGACAAATTAGCGGATTTATACTTTTCAGGTTTGAAAAAGCAATTTGGTAATGCTGTTCATGTGCCAAAGGAATTCAAGTGGGAATGGATAACTATTCCTCATATCTACCGGTACCCATTCTATTGTTGGACGTACAGTTTTGGGAATTTGGTTACACTAGGGCTCTATAATAAGTTCAAGGAAGAGGGAGAATCGTTCAAACCAAAATACATAAAACTACTTTCATACGGTGGTTCTGAAAGTCCAGAAAAGGTACTCACTGAAGTAGGTGTAGACATACGTTCAGAGAAGTTTTGGCAGGGCGGATTTAACATTATTAAGGGAATGATAGACGATCTAAAAAGGGCTACGAAATTGATTTAGACATGCGCAGGTATGGGAATGTCTATACTTTGCTGTGCAAAAATGAAGAGAGTAGAGGCGGGGTTTGACCCAGAAGGAGTATGCTCCCTCAATTCTCTAACAGAGGTGTGAAACATCAGTGGTGCTAAAACTTACTAATACAATGAGCGGGAAGAAAGAAATCTTCAAGCCTTTAGAAAAAGGTAGAGTGAAGATTTTTGTCTGTGGAATGACAGACTACGATTACATGCACCTAGGCCATGGAAGAACCTACGCATTCTATGACGTATTGATAAGATTCCTGAAATTCCTCGGATTCAAAGTCTACTATATTCAAAACATCACGGACGTCGGTCATTTAACAGAGGACACAGGAGAAGATAGAGTAGTCAAGAAAGCCATGGAAGAAAGAAAAGACCCGATGGAAGTTGTCGACTTCTACATAAAGAAACACTTGGAAGCGGCAGACAAACTGAAGTTAGAACGACCAAACATACTAGCCCGAGCAACAGGCCACCTGATTGACATAATAGAACAGGTTAAGGCTCTGTTGAAGAACGGTTACGCCTACGAAGCCAACGGTTCAGTATACTTCGACGTTTCCAAGTTTGAAAACTATGGTAAACTCTCTAAGCGGGTCCCAAAAGAGTTGAGGGCAGGAGCCAGAGTTAAAGTCCATCCCGACAAGAAAGATCCAAGAGACTTCGCACTCTGGATTAAAGCTCCAGAAGTACATATGCTCAAGTGGCCTTCACCTTGGGGCTTGGGCTATCCAGGATGGCACATTGAGGATACGGCGATCGCAATGAAATACTTTGGTGCTCAATATGATATTCATGGAGGTGGTATTGATCTCGCTTTCCCGCATCATGAGGCAGAGATTGCTCAGGCTGAAGGAACTACCGGAATAAAACCGTATGTCCGATACTGGGTTCATACAGGACTGCTGACAATAAATGGAGAGCCGATGAGTAAATCTCGAGGCAACTACATCAAACTCTTAGACGCGCTAGAAGAGCATTCACCAGAGGCCTTAAGGCTGTGGATGGCGTCCGCAAACTATCGGAAGCCCCT